>VERK01000274.1 GCA_018882725.1 Actinomycetota bacterium
CCTTCTTCGCATGCGATGAGAGTGGCCCAGGCGGTGATCATCTTCGACAGCGAAGCCAAGCGATACGAGAGGGACGGGTCACCACGACGCGCGACGACCGACCCGTTGCGCAGCACAGCGGCCGAAGCGTGCGGGACGGGCCAGGTGCTGACGACGTCGAGAAGACGTTCAGGCAAAGCCCGACGAGCGAATGAGCTCGGCCACGCCGAACGCCAAGTCGAGACCTTGGCGGGCGTTGAGTCGCGGATCGCACACCGTCTGGTAGCGATGGTCGAGATCTTCGACCGTGAGATCGTCGGCGCCGCCGAGGCATTCGGTCACGTTGTCGCCGGTGAGTTCGACGTGGATGCCGCCCGGCCAGGTGCCTTCCGCGCGGTGCGCGTTCACGAAGCCAGAAATTTCACGGATGATGTCGTCGAAGTGGCGTGTCTTCAATCCGGACGACGACGTGAACGTGTTGGCGTGCATGGGATCGCAGGCCCAGACGACGGGATGTCCGGCATCGGTGACCGCGCGAAGCAGCGGGCGCAGCGCCGACTCGACCTTGTCGGCGCCCATGCGGCTGATGAGCGTGAGACGTCCGGGCACCCGCGCCGGATTGAGCACCTGACACAGCTCGAGGACGAAGTCGACCGACGTGCTGGCACCGATCTTGCAGCCGATCGGGTTGCCGACACCGCGCAGGAATTCGATGTGGGCACCGTCGAGTTGACGCGTGCGCTCGCCGATCCAGAGCATGTGAGCCGAGCAGTCGTACCAACCGCCAGTGAGCGAGTCCTGACGCGTGAGCGCCTCCTCGTACCCGAGCAGCAGCGCCTCGTGGCTCGTGTAGACGTCGACTTCGTGGAGCGACGACGTGTTCTCGGTGTCGACTCCGCAGGCCCGCATGAAGCGCAACGCACGATCGATTTCGGTGGCCAGCTGCTCGTACCGCTGACCTTCGGGGCTCGTTCCCACGAACTCTTGGGTCCAGGCGTGCACGCGCGACAGATCGGCGAAACCGCCCTTGGTGAACGCGCGAACCAAGTTCAGCGTGGAAGCCGACTGGTGGTACGCCTGAACGAGACGGTCAGGGTCGGGAATGCGCGCAGCCGGTGTGGGCGTCGGGTCGTTCACGATGTGCCCACGGAAACTCGGGAGTTCGAGATCGCCGACCTTCTCGGTGGAACTGCTACGTGGCTTGGCGAACTGGCCGGCGATGCGACCGACCTTCACCGTCGGGACGCCAAGGCTGTAGGTGAGGACCACCGCCATCTGGAGGATGACCCGCAACTTCTCGCGAATGTTGTTGGCCGAGAAGTCGTCGAAACTCTCGGCGCAGTCACCGGCCTGCAACAAGAACGCGTTACCGGCCGACACCTGAGCCAGCGCCGACTGCAGCGAACGAGCCTCGCCGGCGAACACCAGCGGGGGATAGGAGGCGATCTGCTTCAGCGCTCGGTCGAGATCGCCCTCATCGGGCCACTCGGGCTGCTGCACGGCGGGAAACGCACGCCATGACGTCGGAGACCACCCGGTAGGCATGCCACAAAGACTAACGACCCGGCACCGAAAGGCGCCGGGTCGTTTTAGTTGGCTGTCTTCAGAGAAGACCGAGCATCAGGCAGCAAAGATGCCGTCGGCCTCTTCCTTCAAACCAGCCACGGCTCGTGACACGAGACGACGAGCGGCTTCGGCGGTGACACCGAGCTTTTCGCCGACTTCGCGGAAGCTCTTGCGCTCGCCGTCGATGAGACCGAAGCGGGCCTCGACGGCGTAGCGGGCGCGAGCATCGAGGGTGTCGAGCAACTTGGTGAGCTGCTCGGTCTCGCCCTGCGCGATGATGTGATCTTCGGGCGTGGGATCGCCATTGGCCATCAAGTCGCCAAGTGTCGCGTCACCATCGTCGCCGATGGTCTTGTCGAGCGACACCGGTGTGGTGAGGCGGTGCAGTTCGGCATTGGCCATGTCGAGGGTCTCGCCATCACCGCTCGCCTGACGCAACGCGGCGCGCAGGCTGGCCGAACGGTCGCCGGGGATACGAATGAGGCTGGCCTTCTGGTCGAGGGCGCGACCGATGGCCTGGCGGATCCAGAACGTGGCGTAGGTGGAGAACTTGAAGCCACGACGCCAGTCGAACTTGTCGACTGCGTGCTCGAGACCGAGGTTGCCTTCCTGGATGAGGTCGAGCAGATCCATTCCCTGTGGCAGGGGATAGCGGCGGGCGATCGAGACGACGAGACGCAAGTTGGCTCGGATGAATCGATCCTTGGCCTTGGCCGCTTCGCGAATGTCGCGATTGATGGCCGGGCTCTTCTCGCCGGCGGCCTTCTTGGCGGCGGCTTCGCGGCCCTTCTCGATCGCGCGCGACAGGACGCGCTCGTCTTCGGCGGTGAGCAAGGGAACCTTGCCGATGTCGTTCAGATAAATACCGATGGAGTCGTTCATGATGTTCTTCTCAACTGTTCGTCTTCGTCTGTTGTTCCGTGTCCGCCGGTGACATCG
>VERK01000056.1 GCA_018882725.1 Actinomycetota bacterium
GGACAGGAACTCGACACGTGCCCGAGATCGAACAACACCTTGTGCCAGAAGCGCGCGTACAACAAGTGCAACACCGCGTGTTCGACACCACCCACGTACAGATCGACGCCACCGGTGTGTCCGGTCCGGCCGTCACCGTTGTCGGCCGGACCCATCCAGTACTTCTCGACCGCCGGATCGACGAAGTGGTTGGCGTTGGTGGGGTCGAGATAGCGCAGTTCGTACCAGCACGACCCGGCCCACTGTGGCATCACGTTGATCTCGCGGCGGTATTGCTTCGGGCCGTCGCCCAGATCGAGCGTCACGGTGGTCCACTCGGACGCACGCGCGAGCGGCGGAATCGGGTCGGTCACGTCGTCGTCGGGGTCGAGGGCCTGGGGCTTGAAGTCCTCGAGTTCGGGCAACAACACCGGAAGCATCGACGCGGGTAGCGCCACTGGGCTGCCATCGGCGTCGTACACGATCGGGAACGGCTCGCCCCAGTAGCGCTGGCGGCTGAACAACCAGTCGCGCAACTTGTAGTTGATGGTGGCCTGACCGCGCCCGTTGCGTTCGAGCCACTCGTTCACGATGCGCTTGCCCTCGTCGACCGATTCGACGCCGTTCAAGTCGAGATCGGTGCGGGCCGAGTTGATGTACACGCCGTCGCCCACGAAGGCCTCGGGCCACGTGGTGGTGTCGACCGCCGATCCCGACTGCGGTGCGAGCGAGCGAGCCTCGAACCACGACGCCGGTGGTTGCTGAATCGGAGGAATGGCCAAGCCGAACTTACGGGCGAACTCGAAATCGCGTTCGTCGCCGCACGGAACCGCCATGATCGCACCGGTTCCGTATCCCATCAGTACGTAGTCGGCGATCCAGACCGGAATCGATTCACCGTTCAACGGATTGACCGCGAACGAGCCGGTGAACACACCGGTTTTCTCGCGCCCCTCCGCCTGACGATCGAGATCCTTGGTGGCGGCCGCGGTGGTTCGGTAGGCGTCGACGGCCGAACGTTGTTCGGCGGTAGTGAGCGCGTCCACGAGCGGATGCTCGGGCGCGAGCACCATGAACGACGCACCGAACAGAGTGTCAGGACGAGTGGTGAACACCGTGATGGTGCCGGCCGACGATTCGAAGTCGACGCGTGCACCGTGACTGCGGCCGATCCAGTTGCGCTGCATCAACTTGATGGGCTCGGGCCAGTCGAGGCGATCGAGATCGTCGAGCAGACGGTCGGCGTACGCGGTGATTCGCATCATCCACTGGCGCATGTTTTTCTTGAACACCGGGTAATTGCCGATGTCGCTGCGGCCGTCGGCCGTGACCTCTTCGTTGGCGAGGATCGTGCCCAGACCCGGACACCAGTTGACCGGCGCTTCCGACAGATACGCCAGACGATGCGAATCGATGAAAGCGCGCTGCTCGGTCCGCGACAACGCACTCCAGGGGCGACCATCGCTGGTGGGCCGCTGACCCGACGCCAGTTCGGCTTCGAGTTCGGCGATCGGTCGTGCACGACCTTGCTCGGAGTCGTACCACGCGTTGAACACCTGCAGGAAGATCCACTGAGTCCAGCGGTAGAAGTCTTCGTCAGTGGTGCTCACACTGCGTCGCGGGTCGTGAGCCAGGCCGAGGCGACGCAACTGACGACGCATGTTGGCGACGTTGGCTTCGGTGTTCACCCTCGGATGGACGCCCGTGGTGATGGCGTGCTGTTCGGCCGGCAAACCGAAGCTGTCGTAACCGAGCGCGTGCAGAACGTTGAAGCCCATCATGCGCTTGAAGCGTCCGTACACGTCGGTGCCGATGTAACCGAGCGGGTGTCCGACGTGGAGACCGGCGCCACTCGGGTACGGGAACATGTCGAGCACGAACAGTTTCGGTCGACCGGCCACCTTGTCGGGTTCGGCCAACGGACCGGCCGGATTCGGCGCGTGGAACGTGCCCTCGGCATCCCAGCGGTCCTGCCAGGCCTCCTCGATGCGACGGGCCAACGCCGCGTTGTAGCGGTGTCGCGGGACGTCGTCGGTCGGTGCGGACATGGGTGCCCAGGGTAATGGTCGATCCCCGACGAACGCCGGTTTCGCGTACCGAGACGACCCTCGTGTGCTGGGTCTTTTGTGGACAAGTCGGCTCGGCGTGGGCGGTCACGACTAGGTTCACGCCGGTCTCATGAACGCTTCGATCTCGCCGTTCGTTCCGTCCAGCGGTTCGGTGATCGCTCGTCTCGAGCGCGCCGCTGACGCACCCACCGGCGTTCGATTCGTGGGTGCGAGCGTGAAGCCCGCCGACGGGCCCGACTTCATCGCCTGGCGTCAGATCCACGACGAAGCCCGCGCGGTGGCCGCCACGCTGCAGTCGCTCGGCATCGTGCCGGGAGATCACGTCGCGATTCTCGGGCCCACCAGTCGTGCGCTCATGACGATCGTTCGCGGCTGCTGGTTGGCCGGTGCGGCGAGCATGGTGCTACCCCTGCCGATGCGCATGGCGTCACTCGACGCGTTCGTCGAGAGCACTCGAGCGCGCATTCGCCACGGTGAAGCCAAGTTGATCTTGATCGACGATCTGCTGGCCGACTTCTACCAAGCCGCGCCGGGTGACCCGCCGATCAAGCCGATGGCCGCGGTGATGCCCGGTGCGGGCCGACCCACCGGCGACCGACTCGAACTTCCGGCTGACGATCCCGAACGTTTGGTGATCCTTCAGTACACCAGCGGTTCGACCTCCGAACCCAAAGGCGTGATGATTCCCGATCGGGTCCTGTGCGCGAACATCGACGCGTCGTGCCAAGCGGCCGAACTCACGCAGTCGGAAGTCATGGTCTCGTGGCTCCCGCTGTATCACGACATGGGACTGGTGGGATTCCTCTCCATTCCGATGTTGAAGGGTGTGCAACTCGTGCAGGCCGCGCCCCAGGACTTCATGGCCCACCCCGGTTCGTGGATGCAGTGGATCAGCGACTGGAAGGGCACCGCGACCGCCGGCCCGAACTTCTCGTGGGTGTTGGCCACGCGTGCGCTCAAGCGCATGAAGGACATCGACCTCTCGTCGTTGACCCTCGCGTTGTCGGGAGCCGAACCGGTCGATCCGGTTGCGGTGGAAGCCTTCGTGAACGAAGCGAGCCGATTCGGCTTCCGCGCCGGCAGCGTGTTCCCGGCCTTCGGCATGGCCGAGGTAGCCATCGGTGGTGCGTTCCCGAAGCGCCACCGGGGTTTGGTGTGCGATTCGGTCGATCGCATCGTGCTCGAACGCGAACGAATCGCCAAAGAAGTCGATCCCAACGACGACGATCAGGTGCACGTGCGCCGTCTTCCGCTGCTGGGTCGGGCCGTGCCCGGTCTGGAGATGAAGATCGTCGATCCCGAGACCAAGACCGAACTTCCCGAGCGCCACGTGGGTGAACTTCTGTTGCGTGGAACGAGCGTGACGCCCGGGTACTACAAGCGACCCGACGCCACCTCGGCCATGTTCCACGACGGTTGGCTGTGCACCGGCGACCTCGCCTACACGCTCGACGGCGAATTGGTGATCTGTGGTCGCATCAAGGACGTCATCATCGTCGGTGGCCGCAACGTTTTCCCGGAAGACATCGAACGAGCGGTCGGAATCATCGACGGTGTGCGGGCCGGAAACGTGATCGCATTCGGGATCGACGGTTACAAGGGCAAGGAAACAGTCATCGTGGTGGCCGAGGTGAAAGACGTCGATCTCGATCGAGTTCGCGCCGACATCCACCACTCGGCCCTCGAAGTGTCGGGCCTGCCACCCCGCGACATCATGCTCGTGAAGCCGGGAACACTGCCCAAGACGAGCAGCGGCAAGTTGCAGCGGGCCAAGTGCCGCGAGTTGTACCTCGACGGCGGACTCGAACTGGTCTAGGCCGACTGCAGGTCGGTCAACACCTTGCGCCAACGATCGGGGTCGGTGCGATACGGCGCGTAGAACGAGATGCGCTGGATCACGTCGCCGTAGCGCGTGTGTAGTTCGGGCGCGACCGTCTCGGGTTCACCCACGACCGCGAAGGTGTTGAGGATCTCGTCGTCGATGAGTTCACCCATCTCCACCCATTTGCCCTGCTTCGACAATGTGTTGAGACGCTCCTGCAGATCGCCCCAGCCGTGGATGTCGAGCACCGGTCGGTACGCGGGTGTCGAGCCGTAGAACGCGATCTGCTGTCGAGTGCCAGCGGCCGCGGCGGCCATTTCCTTCTCGTTGTTGCCGGTCACCACGAAACTCGGTCCGACGATCTCGAAGCCGTCCATGGTCTTGCCGGCCTTGGCGCGGCCGCGCGCGAGCGCCGGGATCGTGACTTCGCGCAAGTACTTCTCGGTGGTGAAGCCGTGGCAGATGAAGCCGTCGCACACTTCACCGGCGACTTCGGTCATGAGCTCGCCCACACCGGCCAGGAAGATCTTGGGCGGTCCGAAACCGGCGAGATCGGATGCCGGGGGAGTGAAGAACGGCGTCATGAGAGTGTGCGTGTAGAACTCGCCGCGGAAGTCGAGCTTGGTGCCGTTGAGCCAGCAGTCCCAGATGGCGCGCATGGCGAGCACGAACTCGCGCATACGGGCGGCCGGCTTGCTCCAGGGCATGCTGAAGCGCTTCGTGATGTGCGGCTGGATCTGACTGCCCAGTCCCAGAACGAAACGGCCCTTCGAGAACGCCTGCAGATCCCAGGCGGTGTTGGCCACGGTCATCGGGCTGCGAGCGAAGGCCACCGCGATCGACGTACCCAGTTCGATCTTCTGCGTGTGCTCGGCCGCGAGCAGCAACGGCAGGAACGGATCGTGACTCGTCTCGGCCGTCCAGGCTCCCGAGTAGCCCGCTGCTTCGACGTCCTTCGCGCTCGCGATGGTCTCGTGCAGATTGGCGCTGATGCCACCGTCGACCTTCATGACTGACTCCTTCGCTCGATTCGAATCCGACCGTAGCGATGCGGCTCGGCCCGAGCCGAATCGATCAGGTCTCGGGATTGGCGTTGCGCAGGAAGGCTTCGAGTTCGGCCGCCAGCTCTTCGGGTGACGGGATGTCGGACTCGCTGAGTGCAGCCGGCTGGGGCTCGAGCGGAAGCGTGGGCTGGAGGGTCGAGTCGTAGGCCGATTCGAGTTTGGCGACCATCTCGCGATGTTCGTCGTTACGAGCCACCAGGCGATCGAGGCGATCGCGTTGGATGATGGCTTCGTGTTCGAGGGCCCGACGGTCGAACTGCAGACCCGACACGTGGTTGATGCCGTCGAGAAGCGCGACCGCGGCACCCGGGTAACTCATGGCCGGGATGTACTGCGGCACTTGCGACCACAACGTGATGGACGGAATGCCGGCGTGATGAAGGACGTGTTCGAGAACGGCGGTCATGCCAGCCGGCACGTCGACCGACGTGCGCAGAAACGCGGTGCGCTGCAGCAACTCGGTTGATGGCGTGGTGCACGACAGGCGACTGGGTCGTGTGTGCGGAGTGGGGAAAGGGTACGCGCCCAGACCGATCATCATCTTCACGTTCAGACGCGTGCACAGTTCGCGCACCGCGGCCGAGAAACGATTCCAGGCCGAATCGGGCTCGTGGCCGGTGAGGATGAGGACATCGCGACCGTTGGCATCGCGACCCGAGTACAGGTCGATGGACGGCCAGTCGATGTTGGTGTTGCGGCCATCGCGGATCTCCATCGTTGGACGACGGGCGCGATAGTCGATGAACACATCGGTGTCGAACGTGGCCACCGGCAACGGGTCGATTTGACCTTCGATGGCCGACAGGGCTTCGTCGGCGGCCTCGGCGGCGTCGATCCAGCCCTTGAGCGACACGATCAGCACCGGGTCGACGAGCGACGGCAGTTCGCCGTGCAGTTCGAAGTCGGACGTCGGCGACGTCATCGCAATTCGCTCAGGAGTTGTTCGGCTCGCGCGGCCGCGCCGATGACTTGCTGATTGAACGGCTCGAGCTCGGCGGGATCGCGCTGACCCAGAGCACCACCGAGGTAGCGGGCGTACACGCCTTCGAGAATGCAGGCCAACTTCCAGTAGGCGAACGCGACGTAGAAGTCGAGTTGGCTCGTGTCGCGACCGCTCACCTTCGTGTAGCGCTCGGCGAGGACTTTGCGATTGAGGAACCCGGGTGCGGTGCACGAGCCGTTGGTCCACGACGACTGATCGTCATCGGGCCCGGTCCAGTAGACCATCAAGAGTCCGAGGTCGGCCATGGGGTCGCCCAGCGTGCAGATCTCCCAGTCGAGAACGGCGATCACCTGGCCGGACGAATCGACCATGCAGTTGTCGAGTCGGTAGTCGCCGTGCACCAGAGTGGCTGGGCCTTGTTCGGGCACTCGCGCCAACAGTTCGTCGTGCACGCGATCGACGGCCGGCAGATCACGAGTCTTCTGAGCGTTCCACTGGCCGTACCAACGCTTCAACTGACGAGCGATGTAGCCGTCGTGGCGACCGAGTTCACCCAGGCCCACAGCAGCCGGGTCGACCGCGTGAATGGCGGCCATGGTGTCGACGATCGATTCGCTGGCGCGCCGGCGGGCGTCGGGCGTGAGCAGCTTTTCGGCCGCATCGCGATCGCGGATCACGAGTCCGTCGACGAACTTCATGACGTAGAACGGAACACCGTTCACATCGGGGTCGTCGCAGAAACCGACGGCCGGTGCGACGGGCACCGGAGTGTCGCGCAGAGCCGCGATGATGCGGTGCTCTCGACTCATGTCGTGTGCACTGGCCAACACGTGACCGAGCGGCGGGCGACGCAGAACGAAACGCTCGCCGGTGGCGCTGGTGACTCGATACGTGAGGTTGGAGTGTCCGCCGGCGATCAGATCGAAGTTGAACGGCCCACGGGCCCCGGCCACGTTCGCCTCGAGCCACGTGGTGACCTTGGGAAGATCGACTCCGGCGACGTCGGCGCTCACGGCCCGTACGGTATCGGTGGTTCGGCTCACTTCCGAACGCTGGCCACGACCGGCGGTATCGTCATTTCCATGGCGATCGACGTCACCGACGCGACCTTCGAAATCGAGGTCATGGAGCGCTCGATGACCACGCCCGTCGTGGTCGATTTGTGGGCACCGTGGTGCGGACCGTGCAAGACGCTCGGGCCGATTCTCGAGAAAGTCATCGACGCGACCGGGGGCAAAGTCGTACTCGCCAAGGTGAACGTCGACGAAAATCCGGCCATTTCGCAAGCGTTCCGCGTGCAGTCGATTCCGGCCGTGTTTGCGATCGACAAAGGTGCGGTGGTCAACGGATTCCAGGGCGCGTACCCCGAACAAGCCGTGCAGCAGTTCGTCGACACGTTGCTGCCCACGGCCGTCGACGAGGAGATCGCGGCGCTCGTTCGTGCTGGCGACGAAGACAGTTTGCGCCGAGCACTCGAACTGTCTCCTGGTGACGAGAGTGCGGTGGTGGCGCTCGCCAATGTTCTCACTGCATCGGGTCGTGGCGAGGAGGCGTTGCAAGTTCTGGCTCGCGTGCCCGAGAGCGATGACGTCCGCAAGGCCGCGGCCGCGGCGCGGATGTCGCTTCGTCCGACCGACGACTACGACCATCAACTCGGCGTTCTCATCGACAAGGTGAAGGGCGACGACGACGCCCGTCAGCAGTTCGTCGACATCCTCGAACTCATGGGTCCCGACGACCCGCGCACCGCGCAGTGGCGCAAGAAGCTCACCGCGCGTCTGTTCTAGAACCCGATGACGGCACGACTCGATCGCCCGATCGACCGCCTGGCTGACGACTTCGACGTCGTGGTGATCGGCGGAGGCATCACCGGGGTGTGTGTCGCGCGTGAGGCGGCGTCACGGGGACTGCGCACGGCTCTGCTCGAACGCGACGATTTCGGATCGGGCACCAGTTCGGCCACCACCAAGTACATTCACGGCGGCATTCGCTATCTCGAGCAGTACGACGTGGCGGTGGTTCGCGAGAGTCTGCGCGAGCGACGCATCCTCGCCCTGGGCGCTCCGCACCTCGTGGAGCAGACGCAGTTCATCATGCCGGCCTGGCGTTGGAGCAAGCCGCCCACGCCACTCATCGGCGCCGGTGTGTTGCTGTACGACGCGTTGTCGTTCGATCGCAATGTGGCCGCTCCCGACAGTCTGCGCATTCCGCATCCGAAGTGGCTGTCGAAGTCGGCGCTGTTGAAGCGGGTGCCGTGGCTCGACGCCGACGGATTGCAGGGCGGCTTCGCCTATCACGACACACTCAACTTGCACCCCGAGCGTCTGCTACTCGCGTACGCGCAATCGGCCGCCGCCGCCGGTGCCGTTCTCGTCAATCATGTCACCGTCGACTCGTTCGTGGGTCGCGAGGTGTCGGGAGACTTCCTCGTGGAAGGAGTCCGCGCCACCGACCGACTCAGCGGCCGTTCGGTCGAAGTGCGCGCTCGGGTGGTGGTGAACGCGGCCGGCCCCTGGATCGACAAGGTGTTGGCCACCCTCGGACGGGTCACCGGAGTGGGCGTCGACCGCTCGAAGGGTGTGCACGTGCTGACGCGTCCACTGGGTGGGGGCGTGGTTCGCGACGCCGTGTTCGCCCGCGCGCAGTCGGGTCGTCACGTGATCGTGTCGCCGTGGATGGGCAAGTCGTTCATCGGTCCCACCGACACGCCGATCGCCGAATCTGAACCGACAGTCACTCCCGACGACGTCGACTTGATCCTCGACACCGTGAACTCCACCATGTCGGCGGCCGAAGCGCCGCTCACGTTCGATGACGTCGAACTCACCACGATCGGTGTGCGTCCGCTCATCAAGCACACCGACGCCACAGTCGATCCGACGGAATTGTCGACTGATGTCGACGACGGTGGCGACACGTATTCGGCCAGCCGTCGTCACGAGTTGTACCACCACGTCGATCGCGGGGTGCGCAATCTGTGGTCGATCGGCGGCGGAAAGTGGACCACCGCTCGCGCCACCGCTGAAGAGATGGTCGACGAACTTGCGGCGCACGAACTCACCGGCGTTCCGATGCGTGACTTCGACACGCGCAGTGCCGCTGCGCACGGAACCTTCGCCTGGGCCGACGATGCCGGGCCGTTCCTCGCTTCGGCGGCCACCAGCCTCGTGGAGGCCGGTCTCACCTCGCAGTCGGCCGAACTCGTCGCCCGTCTCTACGGCACCGATCACCGCAAGATCGTCGAGTTGGTGTCCGATGATCCCGATCTGGCTCGACCGATCGCGGGCTCGGGTGATGTGGAGGCACAGGTGATCGTCGCCGTGGTCGACGAAGCGGCGCGCACACTCGCCGACATCATCGATCGTCGTCTCGTGCTCGGAACCGTGTCGCGTGTGCCCGAGGCGGCCATCCGTCGCATCGCCCACATCGCGGCCCCGTTGCTCGGATGGGACGACACTCGTCGCGATCACGAGATCAGGGTCGAACTCGATCGTCGAGCCGCCCTCGACTCGCATTGGCGCGCCTCGCCGGCACGCGCCTGAACGAACCGCCCTGTGGGCATTCGATACATGTGAGGTCTCGTGGATACCTGGCGCCCTGGTCCGCCGTCCGAACGCACCGCCCCCGATGTGATCGGCTGGTTGCGCTGGATCGGCCCGCGCAAAGTCGCGTCGTCCGTCGGAGTGGTGGTGGCGGTGGCGATCGTCGGCTGGTGGTTGGTGAAACCCAATCCTCCCGATGCGACGGCACACCTGTCGCGGGTCGACGGCACGTCTGCCGCCTCACCCGATGTCAGTGCGGCAGCGGCGTCGTCGTTGGCCCCCACCGCTGATGTGCCGACCCTCGACGTGGTAGTGCACGTCGCCGGGTCGGTGTCGACTCCGGGTGTGTACACGCTCGCGAGTGGCTCGCGCGTGGTCGACGCGGTGGCGGCCGCCGGGGGAGCGCTACCGCGCGCCCGAGTCGACGCGCTCAATCTGGCCGCGGCTCTTCGCGACGGTGAACAGATCTACGTTCCGGCGATCGGTGAAGTCGTGAACGCTCCGGCCGCTGCAACGGCATCCACCGGATCGTCGTTTCCGCTCGATCTCAATGCGGCCACGATCGAACAACTCGATCAACTGCCCGGAGTCGGCCCGGCTACTGCGAATGCGATCATCGCGCGACGCACCGAGATCGGACGGTTCGTGTCGGTGGACGATCTGCTCGAGGTCCCCGGACTCGGTCCGGCCAAGGTGGCGGCGATTCGCGGGCTCGTGACGGTCTGACCGTCAGAGACTCACCGATAGCAAAGTCGCGGCTACTCCGATGCCGAGCAGGGCCCCGAACCACACACCGATGGCCAGACGTCGCCATTCTCGGCGCCACTCGGGCCAACTGGTGGCCACTCGACTCGTCGAACGGCGCGCCGCGACGAATCCGATGAGAGCCCACACCACTGCACTGGAGACGATGGCGAGCAGCCAGCGCACGGCACCGCCCATCACCGGGATGCCCATGAGCGGAAGGGTCGGCAGCGCCATGATCGCGAGCACGAAGCCGAGCACACCGCGCCAGGTCGATTCCGACCCGGTGAGCAACAACAGCGCCAACACCCCGCACGCGAACGGAATGCTCAGGCCCATGAGTGGTCCGTTGCGACGGACCATGAAACGGTGGTAGCGGACACCGTCGGGGACGATCGGAACACGCGCCAGGTCGCTCACGACTCTCAACGGTACGAGGTCGAACCGGGTCGCGAGAGGCATTGGTGGCGGTTCCCCGTTGCCGCGGCCGTGGTGACGTTCGGCGCCTGGCTGTCCGACTGGGTGGTGGACGGTCGCGTTCAGGCGGGACGACTCGCACTCGCCGTCACCGTTGCGCTGGGCTCGGCGGTGGTGGTTGCGTCGCGCGAACGATCAGCGCTGCTCGTGACGGTGTTGTCGATCGTGGCGTTGGGGCGCGGTGTGGTCGAGTGGTCGGTGGCTCCGGCGCCCATCGGGCCGATATCGGTGGTGGCCACAC
>VERK01000057.1 GCA_018882725.1 Actinomycetota bacterium
GGTACGCACCGAGCAGCAACTGCTGGCCGGTCTGGCCGCGCGCATAGAACGTGCGGCTCACCTGCGCGCCACCGAACGAGCGGTTGTCGAGCAATCCGCCGTATTCACGAGCGAACGGAACGCCCTGCGCGACCATCTGGTCGATGATGTTCACCGACACTTCGGCGAGACGATGCACGTTTCCTTCGCGAGCGCGGAAGTCGCCACCCTTGATGGTGTCGTAGAACAAACGGTGAACGCTGTCGCCGTCACCCTGATAGTTCTTGGCCGCGTTGATGCCACCCTGCGCGGCGATCGAGTGCGCGCGGCGCGGCGAGTCGTGGAACGTGAACGCGTCCACCTGATAGCCGAGTTCGGCGAGTGAAGCCGCGGCCGACGCGCCGGCCAAGCCGGTTCCGACCACGATCACCTTGAACTTGCGCTTGTTGTTGGGCGCCACCAACTTCACGTCGGCCTTGTACGACTCCCACGCATCGGACACGGGTCCGGTGGGAACCTTTGACTTGAGTTCGACTGCCATCCGAGTATCTCCTTTTGACGAGCCGACTGATCAGCCGACGATCCCGGCCATGACGGCAACGGGGAACGAAACGTTTCCGACGACGATGACGGCCGCGAAGCCGGTGGCCATCGCCTGACGCCACTTGTTGAAGCGCGGGTTGTTCCAGCCCAACGACTGGAAGAGGCTCCACACACCGTGGAACAAGTGAACGCCGAGTGCGATGTTCGCGATGATGTAGAAGATCGCGACCGGCACGCGGTCGAACGAATACACGACTGCGCCGTACACGTCCTTCAGGCCCTCGGCGTCCTTGGTGCCGGTGTACGAGTTGACGGTGCCGAACGTGAGATCGAGCAGGTGCCAGATCACGAACGCCAGAACGATGACGCCGGTGTAACGCATCGAGCGGCTGGCGAAGCTGGCCACCTGGTAGTCGCGGGCGCTCTGGTACTTGACCGGGCGTGCCTTGCGATTGAGAACCGTGAGCGTGTACGCGGCGTGGATGTGCACCAGCACCATCGCAATGAGGCCGAAACGCAACAACCACAGCATGACCTTCTCGGGAAGGATCGGGTAGAGCAGCTTCTCGAGGAAGTGCGCGTAGTGGTTGAGGTCGGACGCGCCCAAGTACATCTTGAGGTTGCCGATCATGTGGAAGAGCACGAAACCGAGCAGCGCGATGCCCGAGATGGCCATGGCGTACTTCTTGCCCACGGCCGTGCCGTTGAGGTCGACGAGGAAGGGTTTGCGCTTGCGGCCTTCCCGGGACTTGGCGGTACCCGAAACGGGTCCGCGCGCCGTGCCTGGTTTCATCACTGCCTGCGCCATGTACCTGCGCCTTTCACCTGGGCCATGAGGGGCCGAAAGGGTCGAGACCTGGCGGTCCGACCCGCTCCGACGCTACCCGTCGGCCCTGGCCGGGCCGGAAATCGAAGGTGGGTCGATCCTGTGAAAGCCGTTGCAGTTCGGCGTGGCCAAAGTCGCTCTCACCAGCGCCCGTTACCTACACTCTCGGAAGCCCCGAACGGGCAGCAACGGTGCTGCCCCTAAACACCCGAGGAGATTCCTGGTGTCTTCACTCATTGCCGCCGAAGGTGGATGGCAGGACTTCACCCTGAAGGGCGGTGAGTGGGCCGTTCTGCTTTTGTCGGTAGCGGCCGCGCTCCTGGCCCTCGGCGTGGGGTTCTTCCTCGTCAAGAAGGTTCTCGCGGAGGACGAAGGCTCACCCAAGATGCGCGAGATCGCCGCGGCGATCCAGGAAGGCGCCTTGGCCTACCTCAAGCGCCAGTTCAAGACCATCGGCATCATCCTGATCCCGCTGGCTGCGATCGTGTTCGTCACGTCCACCGCCATCGACAAGACCGACGGCTCGTCGGCGCTGTCGTTCGGTGAAGCCGGATTGTGGCGCACTCTGGCGTTCGTCCTCGGCTGCGCGGCTTCCGGTCTCACTGGTTACATCGGCATGACGCTCGCCACACGTGGCAACGTCCGTACCGCTGCCGCTGCCCTCAGCAACTCGATGCCCCGTGCGCTCACGGTGGCGTTCCGCACGGGCGGCGTGGCCGGCATGTTCACGGTCGGTCTCGGCCTCCTCGGCGCGACCGTCATCATCATGATCTTCCAGAACACCTCGTCGGTGATCCTCGTCGGCTTCGGTTTCGGCGGCTCGCTGCTCGCACTGTTCCTCCGCGTCGGCGGTGGCATCTTCACCAAGGCCGCCGACGTCGGCGCCGACTTGGTGGGCAAGGTCGAAGCTGGCATCCCCGAAGACGACCCGCGCAACCCGGCCACCATCGCCGACAACGTGGGCGACAACGTGGGCGACTGCGCCGGTATGGCCGCCGACCTCTTCGAGTCGTACGAAGTCACGCTGGTCGCATCGATCATTCTCGGTGTCGCGGCGTTCAACTCGATCGGCGCCAACCCCGCGCTCGGCCTGGTGTTCCCGCTGGCCGCCCGCGCCATCGGTGTGATCGCCTCGATCGCTGGTGTGTTCGCCGTGAAGGCGCGCGCGAACGAAACCGACCCGTTGAAGCCCATCAACCGCGGCTTCCTCGTGGCCGGCGTGCTCACGCTCATCGGAACACTCATCGTGTCGCTCGGCTACGTGGGTAACGAGTACTCGAATGCCGGCTGGAAGTGCTTCGGCGCGGTGGCCATCGGTCTCGTGCTCGCACAGCTCGTGAGCCGCCTCACCGAGTACTACACGGGCACGCACTACGCGCCGGTGAAGGAAATCGCCGAGTCGGCCGAGACTGGTCCGGCCACCGTGGTTCTCTCCGGAACTTCGGCTGGTCTCGAGAGTTCGGTGTACGCGGTGGTCGCCATCGCGATCGCGATCGGTGTCGCTCTCGCACTCGGTGACGGCAACCTCACGTTCTCGCTTTACCTCGTGGCCCTGTGCGGCATGGGAATGCTCGCCACCACCGGTGTGATCGTCTCGGAAGACACGTTCGGTCCGGTGTCCGACAACGCGGCTGGTATCGCCGAGATGTCGGGTGAGTTCCACGGTGAGCCGCAGAAGATCATGGTGAGCCTCGACGCGGTGGGCAACACCACCAAGGCCGTCACCAAGGGCTTCGCGATCGGTTCAGCCGTGATCGCAGCCGTGGCTCTGTTCGCCTCGTACATCGAAATCGCCGGCGCCGAACTCGGCGTCGTCGCCGAGAACCTGAAGGACGGCGTGTTCAAGGAGCTCGAGCTCCAGATCAACGTGGCCGATCCGAAGGTGTTCATCGGATTGCTGATCGGTGGTGCGGTGCCGTTCTTGTTCTCGGCTCTCGCCATCCGCGCGGTGGGTCGCACCGCTGGCGTGGTCGTGCAAGAAGTGCGTAACCAGTTCGCCGACGGCGGAATCATGGCTGGCACCAAGCAGCCCGACTACGGCCCGGTCATCGACATCTGCACCAAGGCGTCGCTGCGCGAGCTCACCACGCCCGCTCTGCTCGCCGTTCTCACCCCCGTGATCATCGGTTTCGGTGTGGGCTGGCAGGCACTCGGTGCGTTCCTCGCCGCTGTCATCCTCGTGGGCCAGTTGATGGCCAACTACCTCAGCAACGCCGGTGGCGCCTGGGACAACTCGAAGAAGTACATCGAGGACGGCCACCACGGCGGCAAGGGCAGCGATGCTCACAAGGCCGCCGTCATCGGTGACACCGTGGGTGACCCGTTCAAGGACACCGCCGGCCCGGCCCTCAATCCGCTCATCAAGGTGATGAACCTCGTGTCGCTGCTCGTGCTGCCGGCCATCATCAACTTGAAGGACGACGACGGCCCGCGTCTGCTCATTGCGGCGGTGGCGTTGGTGGTGCTGATCGGTTCGATTGCATTCTCGAATCGCAAGACCGAGAGCCTCGGTGCTCAGGCGGCTGCTGCAGCCGCCGCCTCCCGCTGACAGTCGTTCACTCTGTGTTCGAAGGGCGCCCGAAAGGGCGCCCTTCGTGCTGATCTGGCACCGGAACGCCGAGGTGCGGCCAGCTTCATGGCGTCTCGCCGCCCTAACCTGAGCGCGTGTCCCATCTTCGACGGTTGATCTCCACCGTTTTTGCGGCAGTACTCGTACTGCCGCCCCTTCCGACCTCAGCGGCCGGGGCGACCTCTCCCCGCACGACGACCACTCCATCGTGTGATGTTCTCGTCACGCGGGACGGAACGTGGGACGGGCTCTACAAGATCGCAACCAACGGCGCCACTTCCGACGTGAAGCTCGCCGATTTTCCGATCGACGTTGTCGCATCGAGTGACGGGCGCACGGCCTACGTGGCCGGCTACGGCACCGGCGAAGTCCACGTGGTCGACATCGTCACCATGAAGAAACTCGCCTCGATCAAGACCGAGCCCGCCGTGATCAGCCTCGCGCTCTCCGCTGACGACAGCACGTTGTACGCAGCGGCGACCGGTGGAGTTCACATCATCGACACCGTGGCACGAAAGCAGACGCGCTTCATCACTCTGGCGAGCAGCCCCTTCGCCGTCGAAATCTCGCCCGATGGGACCGTTCTCTACGCGGTCCTCTCATTCGACAACTCATTGGCAGTCGTCGATCTACCCACGGGGACCATCCGGTCCGCTGCGGTCCCCGCATCAGCCGAATCAGTTGTGCTCAGCCCCGACGGTCGATTCCTCTACATCACCCACCGCGACATCGACAAACTTTCGCGAATCCGGACATCCGATCTTCGGGTCGACACCGTCGACGTCGGTGATGCTCCGCGAGGTATCGACATCACGCCAAACGGCGCGGAGGTGTACGTCGTCAACCAAGACGCGCACACGGTGTCCGTCGTCGATACGCAAACTCTCGCCACGACCACTGTTGCCGTGGGCGACGGTGCGTACGACGTCGCCATCGATGCCGACGGAAAACGTGCGTACGTCAACAACTATTGGGAAGACTCGATGTCGATCATCGACACCACCTCCCGGACCGTGATCGGTTCGCTGCCTCTCGGCGCGGTGAACGCATCGTGGGGCATCGACACGGCCTGCCGAGGCGCCGTCACGCCGGCGCGTCCGGGGCTCGTGAAGAACCTCTCCACCTTCGCCAACTTCTTCTGCGGCCCGTGCACGACGGCGTGGGTTCTCTTCATCAAACCCGCCAACTCCACCGACTTCACCGTCTATTCGAACGGCCAGCCCACCACCTGCGCGCAGAAGGGCTACTTCTTCACACTCGCGCTCTGCCAACTCACGGGTCTCACGCCCGGCATCCCCATGCGCCTCAGCGTGGTACCGAGCAATGGTTCGACCTTCGGCGCAACCGCATCCACGTTGCTCACTCTTCGTCCTTAGTCGCGCTGCACCCAGCCGTTCGGATCGAGCACCAGGTCGATCTCCACGCCGTTCGGGAAAGCGAACGCCACGTTCGGGCCGAGATGGGCGACGCCAGCCGACCGGAAGGCCGGCGACAATGCATCACCCCAGCGATGCGTACGCCGCGAAGTGACCTCGGGAATCGACACCACACCGTTCACGGTTTCCACGTCGCCGAGCAGAACTCCATGTTGCTCGTAGCCACCCGCCATCGCGACGGCCGGCGAGGTTGCGTACCACTCCAGATCGCTCGCGATCGGAACCGCCGTTCCGCGCGCGCCGGCGAGCGCATCCCGTGGATCGTCGAGTTCGACTGCATACGTCTCGTTCCCGATGGTCCACTGCTCGAACGGGTGCTCGCACGTGAACTCGGCCCAGAACGCGTCGGCCTTGGCGATCATCGGGTCGTTGCGCCGGCGAATTCCGTCGACGACCACGTGCACCACGGGTTCGTCTGGTCGCCAGAGGGCCCAGCCGTACCAAGCCTCGGCCCCCTCGACGAGCCGGTAGAGCGCGACGCCCGCGAATTGGGGCGACCACCACTCGAACGTCCACTCCTCCAGCCGTGTGAGCGGATGAGGCGACTCATCGGCTGACGAGAAGCCACGAGGCGGTGTGGTGATGGAGGGTTCGATCTCGGTGCCGATGCGGGCAGACTAGGCGCATGGGCAACGTTCGCTATCTGAGCCTCGAGTGGATCGACGCGCTGTCGGCCGAGGTCGAGGCCAACGAGGCGATGCGCTCGGCCGCGGCCGATCACACAATTGGTGTGACCCAGGTGGTGAACGGCGGACCCGAGGGAACGGTCGTGTATCACCTGCAGGTGGCCCATGGTCGTGCGTCGTTCGGACCCGGTGCCGCCGATCCCGAGGACGTGCGCTTCGAACAGGACTGGGACACTGCAGTTGCCGTCGCCACCGATGCGCTCAACGCGCAGCAAGCGTTCATCACCGGCCGCATTCGCCTCTTCGGCGATCAACAGAAGTTGCAGGCCAGCACGCCCGTGTTCGCGGCGCTCGATGCCGTGTTCGGCACCGTGCGTGCGCGCACCGACTACCGCTGAGGACTCAGCGCCTCACCGAGGTGCCGGATTTGGTGGTCTCCACCATCCACCCGGCTGCTTGCAGTTCGGCCCGCAACGCATCGGCCGTCGCGAAATCCTTGGCCGCCCGCGCCGCATCGAGGGCCGCCGCCTTGGCCGCCACGTCAGCGGGAACATCACTCGCCTGCTTGAGCTCGAGCCCGAACGCGGCGCAGATCTCACGCGCCGCCTGAACCAACCCGGGCCCGGACGCGTCGCCGGCGTCGATCGCGGCGTTGGCCTGACGCACGGTGTCGAACAGCAGCGCCGTCGCGGCCGGCGTGTCGAGATCGTCGTCCATCCGTTCACGGAACGACGCCAACACCCTCCCATCGGCATCGCCGACCACCGACGCCGTGCGCGCGGCGAACGAATCGAGACCGGCCAGCGCGCTCACGGCCGCGTCGATGTTGTCCTGACCCACACGCACCGGACTGCGGTAGTGCGTCTGCAACAACACCATGCGGTACGCCCGTGGGTCGTATTTGTCCATGAGGTCGAGCAGATTGGCCACGTTGCCGAGGCTCTTCGACATCTTCTCGCCCTCGGCGTCGACGACGAAGCCGTTGTGCATCCAGTGATTGGCGAACTCTTTGCCGAGCGCCACCGCCTGTGCGCGTTCGTTCTCGTGGTGCGGGAACTTGAGGTCCATTCCGCCGCAATGAAGATCGAAACCCTCACCCAACAACTCGAGGCTCATCACGACGCACTCGCTGTGCCATCCCGGACGACCATCACCCCACGGCGAGGGCCACGACGGCTCCCCCGGCTTGGAGAATTTCCACAACGCGAAGTCGGCCGAGTGCTTCTTGTTTCCCGCACCGAACACCTCGCGGTCGCCGCCGCCAGCGAGCAGATCGTCGAGGCTCTGATTGGCCAGCAATCCGTAGTCGGCTACCGACTGCACGCTCAGGTAGACCCCGTCTTCGGTGACGTAGGCGCGATCGAGCCCGATCAGATCGCCAATCATCCGAACCATGTGATCGACGTATTCGGTCGCGTGCGGAACGTCGGTGGGCCGCTGCACGTTCAACTTCTCCATCGCCTGGAACCACACCGACTCGCACTTGTGGGTGATTTCCTGCCACGGGCGGCTTTCGCGATTGGCGCGATCGATGATCTTGTCATCGATGTCGGTGATGTTGGACACGAGCCGAACCTTCAAACCCGACCACTCGAGATAGCGACGCAGAATGTCGTACACCAACGTGGCGCGACCGTGGCCGAGATGCGGCGGCCCGTACACCGTGGGCCCGCACAGGTAGATACCGACTTCGCCCGGCTTGCGCAGACGCAGTTCGCGCACCTCGGCGGTGGCACTGTCGTAGAGCCGGAACATGGAGTCCCAGCCTACGCGGGCCTAGCCTGGTGACTCATGGCCGATATCCCCGAGAAGCCCTCCCTCGACGGCATCGAAGCCACCTGGATCGCGGCGTGGGACGCCGAAGGCACCTATCACTTCGATCGCTCGGCCACCCGCGAGAGCGTCTACGCGATCGACACTCCCCCGCCCACCGTCAGTGGTTCGCTGCACATGGGCCACGTGTTCTCGTACACGCACACCGACACCATCGCGCGTTTCCACCGCATGCGCGGACAGTCGGTTTTCTATCCCATGGGATGGGACGACAACGGTCTGCCCACCGAACGTCGCGTACAGAACTTCTTCGGCGTTCGTTGCGATCCGAACGTTGCGTACCAACCCGGGTTCCAGCCGCCATTTCGCGGCGATCCGCCCAAGGATCACCAGGCGATTTCCATCTCGCGCCCCAACTTCATCGAGTTGTGCGAAGAACTCACGCACGAGGACGAGAAGGTGTTCGAAGATCTCTTCCGACGCCTCGGTCTGTCGGTCGATTGGAGTTTCCTCTATGCGACCATCGACGAGAACAGTCGACGCGCGAGTCAACGCGCGTTCCTGCGCAACCTCGCCCGCGGTGAGGCCTACACACAAGAGGCGCCCACGTTGTGGGACATCGACTTCAAGACCGCCGTTGCCCAGGCCGAACTCGAAGACCGCGAACGCCCCGGCGCGTATCACCAGATCGCGTTCGAGCGGACCGACGGCAACGGTTCGGTCGTCATCGACACCACGCGTCCGGTTCTGATCGCAGCCTGCGTCGCGTTGGTGGCTCACCCCGACGACGAGCGCTATCAGCCTCTCTTCGGCAAGACCGTCCGCACCCCGCTCTACGGCGTCGAGGTTCCGGTCGTTGCCCATCCGTTGGCCCAGATCGACAAGGGCACCGGTATCGCCATGATCTGTACGTTCGGCGACACCACCGACGTCACGTGGTGGCGTGAACTGAACCTGCCCACACGCGCCATCATTGGTCGCGACGGCCGCATCATCGCCACTCCTCCGCCCGGACTCGATTCGGCCGACGGCCAGAAGGCGTACGCCGACATCGCCGGTCTCTACGTCAATCAGGCCCAGAACAAAGTGGTCGAGATGTTGCGCGCCAGCGGTTCGATGCTCGGCGAACCGCGCCCCATCACACACCCCGTGAAGTTCTTCGAGAAGGGCGACCGCCCGCTCGAGATCGTCACCAGTCGCCAGTGGTACATCCGCAACGGCGGACGTGGTGCCGAGTTGCGCAGCGCACTGCTCGGTCGGGGCGATCAACTCGTGTGGCATCCCGATCACATGCGCCATCGCTACGCCAACTGGGTGGAGGGCCTCAACGGCGATTGGCTCATCAGCCGCCAGCGTTATTTCGGTGTGCCGATTCCGGTGTGGTACCCGGTCGACGCCAACGGCGAAACCGACTACGACCACCCGATCATCCCGAGCGAAGACACGCTGCCCATCGACCCGTCCACCGACGTGCCACCCGGTTACACCGTGGCGCAGCGCGACGTACCCGGAGGTTTCACCGGCGACCCCGACGTGATGGACACGTGGGCCACGTCGTCGTTGTCACCTCAGATCGCCGCGAAGTGGGAGACCGACCCCGACTTGTTCGCCCGCGTGTTCCCCATGGATCTTCGTCCGCAGGGTCACGACATCATCCGCACGTGGCTGTTCAGCACCGTCGTACGCGCGCACTTCGAACACGACTCATTGCCGTGGTCGAACACCGCTCTGTCGGGCTGGATCCTCGACCCCGATCGCAAGAAGATGTCGAAGTCGAAGGGCAACGTGGTCACCCCGCTCGACCTGTTCGACAAATTCGGCTCCGATGCCGTCCGTTACTGGGCCGCTTCGGCTCGCCCCGGTGTCGACACAGCATTCAGCGAAGAGCAGATGAAGGTCGGGCGCAAGCTGGCCACCAAGTTGCTCAACGCGAGCAAGTTCGTGTTGTCGTTCGGCGAGCCGCCGGCAGGTGCCGCACCCACTGCCGTTCTCGATCGCGCGATGCTCGGCCGCTTGGCCGACACCGTGAACGAAGCCACCGATGCGTTCGAGTCGTACGACTACGCCCGCGCACTCGAGCGCACCGAGGCGTTGTTCTGGTGGTTCTGTGACGACTACGTCGAACTCGTGAAGGGTCGCGCCTACGGAGTGCAAGGCCCCGAGGCCGCCGCATCGGCGCAGGCGTCACTGCGCGTGGCTCTGTCGGCTCTTCAGCGCCTGCTCGCGCCGTTCATCCCGTTCGCCACCGAAGAGGTGTGGCGCTGGTGGCAGACCGGCTCGGTGCACCGCGCGTCGTGGCCCACACGCGACGAAATGATCGGTGCCGGCGACGCCGCCGTGCTCGACGCGATCAGCGAAACGCTCGCGCAGATCCGCCGCGCCAAGACCGAGGCCAAGTCGTCGCAGAAGACACCCGTGGCTTCGGCCGTGGTCACCGCATCCGCGTCCGATCTCGATGCGATTCGCTCGGCGCAAGCCGATCTCACCGAGGCCGGCAGCGTGCAGTCGTGGTCGTACATCTCCGATGACTCGGCGCCGACTCCGCTGGTCACCGTCGAACTCGCGACCGACACACCGTCGTGATCGGACTCGCCACGAGCGGCCGGGTAGTTTGACCATTCTGTGAACGACCAGCCGCGCCCACGCCGTCGTACATGGCCTCAGCGCATCGTCCTGGTGGTCAACATCATCGTGATCTTCGCCTGCTTCGGCACGGCCGCAATCATCTATTACGGCAACGAGAAGGCCAACGACCGCAAGGTCGTGAGCCTCGTCGGATCGACCACCAAGCTCACCATTCCGTCGTCCACCGCGGTCGATGGAACCCCCGGCACCGATCCCGACGTCACGCTGGTGGCCGGGCCGGTCGACATGTCGGCCCGCAACTTCCTCATCACGGGCAGCGACAACGGCGCCTGTGTCGATCCCGATTCGCCGTACGCATCGGCTTTCGGCAATCGAAACGGTCTGGGCGAACGGGCCGACACGATCATGATCCTGCGGCTCGACCCCACCACCAACGCCGGTGCGGTGCTGTCGTTCCCGCGCGACCTCTGGGTGAAGATCGCCGGCAAGAAGTCGCGCT
>VERK01000058.1 GCA_018882725.1 Actinomycetota bacterium
TGTTGTTCGACTCTTCGGTGATGCGGTTGTCCGCGCCGAACTCGAGCATGGCGTACGAACCCTGGAGGGGCTCGCCGTTGCCGTTGAACTCGTGCGGGCCGGAGATGCCGTCATAGTCGGGGTCTCCGCCAGCCTTGATGATGGCGACGCAGTCGGCGAAGGTGGTGCACTTTTCGCCGTCCTTGGTGATGCCGACGATCTCGTCAGCATGCTTGGCACCATCGGTGCCAGCCTTCTCGACCGCGAGAGCGATCACGATGGCAGCGTCGTACGCCTCACCGGCGTAGTTGAAGTCCTCGAGCGGAGCGTTTCCGATCGAGACCCAGAAGTCCGAAACCTTCTGGAGCCACTCTTCGCTGACCTCAGCACCCTTGGGCGTGGTGCCCTTCATGCCCTCGAGCTCGCCACCAGCGGCCGGAGCCTCGGTTGCGGGTGCCTCGGTGGCAGGTGCTTCAGTAGCCGGAGCAGCGGTGGTGTCTGCACTCTCGTCGTCGCCACCGCAGGCTGCGCCTACGAGTGCGAGACCAAGAATGAGAGCCCCAACGCGGCGTGCGCGGGTCTTCTGCATGTTTGGTTCTCCCCCTATGGAGATGAGGGGCGGATGCCCCATTGGTTTAGGAAGGGCTCAGGCTACCCCGGCTCCGAAAAAGATGACTTTTGTTATCGGTGTTACGGTCGGCTCATGAGCGAAGTCCTTTACCAGGTCAATGACCACGTTGCGACCATCACACTGAATGCTCCGGAGAGGCTCAACACCATTTCCGGGGGGATGCTGAACGACCTGTCCGAGGCCCTCCTGCAGGGAGATCGCGACCGCGACGTGCGCTGCATCGTTGTGACCGGCGCCGGTAAAGCCTTCTGCGCTGGCCTCGACTTGGCGGCTCAGATGGGCCAGAAGAAGGCCCTTGGAGTCCTCGACAGCGGGGGTGACATGGGAAGTGAGTTCGATCTTCGGACGGCCCCTCCGGTGGTCCTCCACAACCTCGATACCCCGACGATCTGCGCGCTGAACGGTGGTGCGGCCGGTTACGGACTCGATCTTGCCTTTGGTTGTGACATCCGGATCGCGGCGTCGACCGCGAAGTTGAATCCGGGTTTCGCCAAGCGCGGAATTCTCCCCGAGAGCGGAGGAACGTGGCTCTTGCCGCGCATCGTCGGCTACGCCAAAGCTGCTGAGATTTGCTTCACCGGACGCACGCTGTCGGCGTCCGAAGGTCTCGAACTCGGGTTGGTCAACCACGTCGTCGAGCCAGAACAGCTCCACGACCGCGTGTCGGAACTGGCCGGCGAGATCGCGGCCAACGCGCCGCTCGCGGTGCGTGCCATCAAGCGCATGATGCGGGCCGCCGAGACCGAAACCTTCGAACAGAACATTCATCACGTCTTTCTGCAACTGCTACCGCTGTTCCGTACCAACGACTTCAAAGAGGGAGTCGCGTCATTCATGGAGAAGCGACCGGCCAACTTCACCGGTCGCTGAACGCTTCGTCGATGTCGTTCGAACGATCGCATCCCGAAGGGATTTCTCTTCTCGAGGGTTTGGCCACGACGCGAGCCATTCGCCGTTACACGAACGATCCGGTTCCGGAGGACGATCTCAATCGAATTCTGTGGTTGGCGTCGCGTGCTCCGTCGGGTTCGAATCGCCAGCCTTTCCGTTTTCTCGTCCTGCGCGACGGGGAGCGTGCCGTTCGCGCCAAGTCGTTGCTCGGTGAAGCATTCCGCGCCGGCTGGAATTCGAAGCGATCGTCCGATGGGTACGACCGAACCGACGATTCGTCCAGTCCGAAGGCCCGGCAAGCGCGCGCGATGCAGTACTACGTCGACCACTTCGAGGAGATTCCAGTGGTGGTTCTGGTCGGCCTCGTTCGGTATCGCAACGCCAATCCGTACGAGGGAGCGTCGGTCTACCCGGCTTGCCAGAACCTGTTGTTGGCCGCGCGGGCCCTCGGATACGGGGGCGCACTCACCATGTGGCACCAAGGAGTCGAAGGCGAACTTCGCGAGATCCTCGAGGTACCCGACGAGGTCGCTCTGTCGGCCTGCATCACACTGGGTCGTCCACAGGGCTCGCACGGTCCGGTGCGACGTCGTCCGATCCGCGACCTCGTGTTCGACGATCAGTGGGGTCGAGCAGCCGACTGGGCGGTCGATCCGGACGGGACGGAGTTCACGGTCTGGAAGTCGCCGTGACGCGCGACGAAGCCGAGTCGTTACTCGGTCTCGTCCGCCCGTACGACGACAAGACGTTGCGCGACCATTGGCGTCGAGCCGCTCGTGAGCACCATCCCGATCGGGGTGGCTCGAACGATCTGATGGCCAGAATCAACGACGCGTATTCCGTCTTGGCGACGATCGACGAGACCGTTTCCGCTACGGCTCCCACAGCGCCTCCAACTGGTCCGAATCAACGACCCTCGACGAAAGATGACGTCGTCGTTCGCTCCGTCGATCGTCCGGCCTTCGTGATCGACGCCCTTCCTGTTGTCGCGTTCGAGACGCTCCTGCTGGCCGCTCGCGTGTTGGGCGATGTGATCGATGACGATCCGCCGTACGTTCTCGAGACGTTGGTCGAACATTCCGGTTCCACCACCTGGTGTCGTCTGGAGCTCGTTCCCGACGCTGGATCGTCGACGGTCTCGATCACCACCGATGGGCGAGTCTCGGCCGAACATCTCTGCCAGGCCTGGGTGACGACGGTGAACGAGTTGGGAGTGGTTCAGTGACGGCGGAGCGCCGCAGCTTTGAACACGCGATCGCGTACGGCGCGGCCCACACCAACATCGTCCGGGAGCAGTACTGCGACCCGACGGAGTGACTGCCGGTCGCAGTCGCGAAGAAGGGTGTACAAGTCGTGGGCGAAGCGCGTTGGATCACTTCGTCCGTCGAGCACTCGATCGACGTCGCTCGGAATCGAGTCCGACACGTCGATTGGCACGATCGTGCAGTCGGGCGCGTAGTGGCTCTCGAGCATTCCGGGTGCGCGCGACGGACCCGAGGCTGATTCCAGTCGTCCCACCACCTCGGTGATCTGTTCGGAACTGATCGAACCAGGTCGAAGTATCTGCGGCGGATCGACCGAGCAGTCGACGATGGTCGACTCGAGGCCAACGTCGCACGGTCCTCCGTCGAGAACGACATCGACGTCCGATCCGAGATCGGCACGAACGTGGTCGGCCGTGGTCGGGCTGACTCTCCCGAATCGATTCGCCGACGGCGCGGCAACAGGTCGACCGAACTGTTGAAGAAGTCGTAGCGCCATCGCGTGACGTGGGATTCTGATCGCCACGGTCTCACGGCCTCCCGTCACTTCGTCGAGAACATTCGGTCCTCGTTCGACGATGATCGTGAGTGGCCCGGGCCAGAACGCCGAGGCGAGATCTTCGGCCGTCGTCGGCCACGTTCGACTGAGCGCTCGCGCGGTGGAGATGTCGGCCACGTGAACGATGAGTGGGTGATCGGCCGGCCGACCCTTGATCGCGAAGATCTTTCGTACGGCTGATGACGACATGGCGTCGGCCCCGAGTCCGTACACGGTTTCGGTGGGAAGGCCGATCACACCTCCCGCCTCGAGCACTCGACACGCCTCGTCGATGTGTTCGTCAGTCGGTGAAGAAGTCGAGGACGGCATCGAAGAAACCGAAGTTTTCGGTGGTGGCGAAGTGGTCACAGTTACGCAGAGTCACCAATCGCGCGTTGGGAAGAGCTGAGACGAGGGGTTCTCCCGGCCCCGCGAAATCTTTGTCGCCGATCACGACGAGCGTGTTGGCGCTGACGTGTCGGAACTGTTCGGGAGTGAACGGTTGAGATGGACGCTTCATGATCGCGGTGAGGGCGATGCGGTCGTTCCCCGGTGATTCGGCGTACTGCACGAAGAGTCGACCGATGTTGTCCTCCGGGTCCCCGCGCCCTTCGAGGGCCGCCACCAGTCGGTCGTGGGCGACCTCGTCACGAGGCTCGATGACGTTCTTCCCGATCCCGGCCAGAACCAGGTTGTGGAACGACGTCGGGTGTTCGATCGCCGCGCGCAACAGCGTCATGGCTCCGAGTGAGAAGCCCACGGCGTCGACCGTACGGTCGCCGATCGCGTCGAGAACTCGCGCCGTCAGGTCGGAGTAGTCGCTCGGGTCGTGCGGGCGAGGAGCCGTACCGTGCCCGAGAAGATCGACACCGATCACCTCTCGGCCGACGTCGGTGAGGAGATCGACCAGGCCCGACGAACGCCAGGTGGACTCGTACGATCCACCCCAACCGTGCACCAGAACGACCGGACGGTTCACCACGGGGGTCAACCTACCCCGTAGCCTGTGGCGGCCCTTCTTATGAAGTTCATCAACGAGCAACCTCCCTACGACCTGACCTACAACGACGTCTTCCTCGTACCCAGTCTGTCGTCGGTCGGTTCACGTCTCGACGTCGACCTGCAGACCACCGACGGTGTGGGCACGACCATTCCCATCGTGGTCGCCAACATGACCGCCGTCGCGGGTCGCCGGATGGCCGAAACCGTGTCCCGACGCGGCGGTTTGGTCGTGCTGCCCCAGGACATTCCTCTCGACGTGATCGACGAGACGGTCCGCTACTTGAAGTCGCGGGATCACGTGTACGAGACGCCTATCACCTTGTCGCCCCACAACACCGTGGGTGATGCCCTCGGTCTCGTTCACAAGCGAGCTCACGGAGCCGTGGTTGTCGTCGACGCCAACAACCGCCCGGTCGGAATCTTCACGGAAGCCGACGCCGCGGGTTACGACCGGTTCACGCAATTGCACAACGTGATGTCGACCGACTTGTTGACTGTCCAATCCGGTACCGATCTCGAGAAGGTTTTCGACCTCCTGTCGGGTCATCGTCTCACCACCGCACCCGTGGTCGATGCGTCCGGCCGAATGGTCGGTTGCGTCACCCGCAAGGGTGCGTTGCGTTCCACTCTGTACCGTCCGGCCGTCAACGCGCGTGGCGAGTTCCTGACGGCAGTGGCCATCGGTGTCAACGGTGAACCGGCCGACAAGGCGGCCCGTCTGCGCGACATCGGGGTCGACGTTCTGGTGGTCGACACCGCACACGGCCATCAGGAGCGAATGCTCGACGCCGTTCGTGCCGTTCGCAAGAGCGCACCGCAGGCCATCGTGGTAGCGGGCAACGTCGTCACCACCGATGGGACCAAACAACTCGTCGACGCCGGCGCGAACATCGTGAAGGTTGGAGTCGGTCCGGGTGCGATGTGCACCACTCGCATGATGACCGGCGTGGGCCGTCCACAGTTCTCGGCGGTACTCGAATGCTCGCTAGCCGCTCGTGAAGTCGGCGCGTCGGTGTGGGCCGACGGCGGAATTCGCTATCCCCGTGATGTCGCGCTCGCATTGGCTGCTGGAGCCGGCAGCGTGATGTTCGGCTCGTGGTTGGCCGGTACGTACGAATCGGCCGCTGACACTCTGCGCGATCCGGATGGCCGTCTCTACAAAGAGAACTACGGCATGGCTTCCAACCGGGCGGTGCGCAACCGAACACGGCGTGAAAGCGTGTTCATGCGCGCCCGTAAAGAATTGTTCGAAGAGGGAATCTCGTCGTCGCGGATGTACCTCGATCCGGAGCGTCCGGGGGTCGAAGACATCATCGACCACATCGTCGCCGGAGTTCGCAGCGCCTTCACGTACTCGGGCTCGGCGACAGTCGCCGAGTTCCGCGAGCGGGCCGTCGTGGGTATCCAGAGTGCAGCCGGATACGACGAAGGGCGACCGCTCGGTCAGAGCTGGTGAGACGGTGCCCATCGTCGCCATCGACGGTCCGGCTGGTGCGGGTAAGTCCACGATCGCTCGCGCACTGGCCAAGCGTCTAGGTCTCCAATACCTCGACACGGGTGCCATGTACCGAGCCGTGACCGCCGAAGCCTTGAGGAAAGGCCTGCGCCTCGATGATTCAGATGCCGTCGGATCGTTGGCCGGTGAGTGCGCGCTTCACGTGGGACTCGACCTCGTGACGATCGACGGGCGTGATGTCACCGCCGAGATTCGCACCTCGGAGGTCACCGCGGCCGTGAGTGTCGTGGCCGCGCTCAGCAGTGTTCGGACGGAAATGCGTCGACGTCAACGCGAATGGGGCGACGCACGTGGAGGAGGCGTCATCGAAGGACGCGACATCGGAACCGTCGTCTTTCCCGACGCCGCTCTGAAGGTCTTCCTCACCGCATCTCCTCGTGTTCGGGCCGAACGGCGCGTCGCGCAAGCCGGGGGAGACGTCGAACAGGTGGAAGCTTCCATCGCCGAGCGCGATCGCCTCGATTCCACCCGACCCGACAGCCCTTTGGCCGAGTCGTCCGACTCGGTGGTGGTCGACACGAGTCATTCGACGATCGACGAAGTGGTCGAGCGCATCATCGCCCTCCTCGGGGAGAGAACATGATCGGAGTCGAAACGTTCCTGGCCGGCAACTCGTTGTCGAGTCGATCGTTCTACCAATTCGTTCGATTCATCGTCGTCGTTTTCTGTCGTGGTTGGATGCGTATGACGATCGAAGGCCGGGAGAACATTCCGTCCTCCGGGGCGTTCGTCCTGGCCCCCGTGCATCGGAGTTTCATCGATACCCCCATCGCATCTGGTTGCACGCGCCGGCGTCTTCGGTTCATGGGCAAGGACTCCATGTGGAAGAAGCAGCCGTTCCGTTGGATCCTGTCGGCGCTCGGTGCGTTCCCGGTGACTCGCGGCAGTGCCGACCGCGAGGCGATCGTCCGTTGTATCCAGGTCCTGCAGAGCGGCGAACCACTCGTGCTGTTCCCCGAGGGTGAACGCAAAGCTGGTCCCGTCGTGCAACCTCTCTTCGATGGCGCGGCGTACGTCGCGTGCAAGGCCGGGGCGCCGATCGTCCCGGTCGGTATCGGAGGGAGCGAACGCGTGATGGGCAAGGGCGCCAAGTTCATCTGGCCCCGCAAGGTTCATGTGATCATCGGCGAACCTTTGCCGGTTCCCGCCGCTATCGATGGACGAATGCCACGGACGGCCGTGAAGGAGACATCCGAGCGACTGCACGGAGAATTGCAGCGCTTGTTCGATCTCGCCCAGGACCGAGTCGGTCACCCCAACGTGACGAAGCGCTGAGCGACGTCGGCGAAGGTCAGCACGTCGGAGGCGCCACACAACTCGCGGGCCGAGTGCATGCTGAGTTGTGCGATTCCGGCATCGACGGTCGGGATGCCGAGTCTGGTCGACGCGATCGGACCGATGGTCGATCCACACGGCATGCTGTTCTTGCTCACGAAGACCTGGTGCGGAGTGCCCGCTTCACGGCAACAGCGGACGAAGAAAGCAGCCGTCTCCGGACTCGTTGCGTATCGCTGATTCGCGTTCTGTTTCAGAACCGGACCGCCGTTGGCGATCGGACGATGCGCGGGTTCATGACGTTCGGGATAGTTCGGGTGCACCGAATGCGCGCAGTCGGCTGACAAACACGACGAACGCCCGAGTGCGTCGTGAAACGACGAACGGTTGGTTCCGTGGAGCGCTTCGAGAGTCCACTCCAGCCAGGGTCCGCCCGCTCCGTGAGTGCTCTCCGATCCGACTTCTTCGTGATCGAACAACGCGATCACGGTCGTCGGCCCCGACGAGGATTGAGCACGACGGAGAACTGCTTCGGTCGCAGCCCAACACGAGACTTGATTGTCGATTCGCCCCGAGGCCAGCAAATCCGAGTCGGATCCGATGAGGCGGGCCGGCTGTGAGTCGAACAGAGACAACTCCCACGACACGATCTCTGAAGTGCTCTCCCCGGCGAGACCAGCCAACCACTCGACGAATTCTCCGTTCCTGGGTGATCCGAGACCCCAGACGGGCAGAAGGTGGTTCTGCCGATCGAGGACGAGACCCTTGTCGTTCACGTCGCGATCGAGATGAACGGCGAGTTGCGGTACCCGAGCAACTGCCTCGGACGACCGGACGAGCTTGGTCGAGCCGTCGCTCATCGTCACCCGCCCGGCCACGCCGAGATCTCGATCGAGCCACGAGTTGTTGAGGATGCCGCCGTAGATCTCGACACCCAGCTGCTTCCACCCGAACGCGCCCGCGTCGGGGCGGGGTTTCACCCTCAAGCACGGTGAGTCGGTGTGAGCGCCGATCACTCGAAAGCCGTCGGCACTGGCGCCGTCGTCGACCCAGGCGATGAGAAGACCCTGATCGGCCCGGAAGCCCCGCTTCGGCAACGCGGTGAAAGAGTCGCACCGAGCGAAACCGGCTCGCTCGAGTCGCTCGGCCACGTGGGCAACGGCGTGAGCGGGCGACACCGAAGCGTCGAGGTGGGCGAGAAGTGATCCGATGTGATCGGTTGACCCGGGCATGACGAGATTCTGTCAGGTCACTTCTGGAACAGGCCGATGGGCAACCCGGAGCCTCGGAGGTGTGGGGTCTCGTTGAGCGTGACGACCGATCGTTCTCCTGACTTGGCGGCGGCCACGCGGTGAATGGAGGTGTAGTTGGGGTAGAAGAAACCGCGCTGATCGCCCAGTCCGATGATGCGAGCAATGTACGCGTTGATGACTCCGCCATGGCACACCACCGCGACCCGCTGCGAGGCGTGGTTGCCGATGATCGTCTCGATGGAATCGACGACACGCTCGATGAAGTCGGCCTCCGACTCCTCGGTCGGCGGCCACTTGCCGTCGAGCATCTCCTGCCAGCGAGGGTCGTTGGTGGCCTTCAGTTCTTCGACAGGCACGTACTCGTTGCTGTTGCGGTCGAACTCGGCCACACCATCGACGATCGTCATGTCGAGACCCTGTCCGGCCGCCACGGGAGTGGCCGTCTGCCTCGCCCGCTGCATGGGGCTCGCGTACACCGCATCGATCGACTCGGTCCGGAGGTATTCGCCGAGGAGACGAGCCTGTTCGAGTCCGGCCGTCGAGAGTTCGGGGTCGGCGATCCCGGTCTCGAGTTCACGACGAACGGGAATGGCGTGCCGGATGAGGATCAGTTCCATCGATGAACTAGATAAGCAGGTATGACTCCCGACCGGCCCATCGGACCTCTGTCCGTCCTGTCGTCGGCCCAGAACTTCGGGCCGCCTTCGGAGCCCCGTGTCGTCCTCGTTCACGGGAGCATGGACCGACAAGGGGCTTTTGCTCGATTGTGCCGGTCATTGGACGATGCGAGCTGCTTGACGTACGACCGTCGTGGCTACGCGCGGTCACGAGATCTTCCCGGTCCCTTCGACATCTCGGCTCACACCGCTGATCTCGTGGAAGTGCTCGAGTCGTTCGGCAGCAACGGTGGCCGTCGTGTCGTCGTCGGACACAGTTTCGGGGGCGTGGTCGCTCTGACCGCGGCGTCTCAACGCCCTGACCTGGTCGACGGATTGGTGATCTACGAGAGCCCGATGTCGTGGGAACCCTGGTGGTCGCGCAATTCCGGCGGAGCGGCTGCACTCGAGTCCGCCAACCGTCCGGAGATGGCCGCCGAGACCTTCTTGCGACGATTCATCGGGAACGAACGTTGGGAACGCCTCCCCGAGCGGACGCGAGCGCTTCGGCGGGCCGAAGGGGTCGTACTGGTGGAGGAACTGGGAAGCCTGCGCCGGGGAAGGCCCTACGACTTCGACCGCATCGAATGTCCGCTGGTCGTCGGCGTCGGAACACGAGCCGGCGAGCACATGCAACGGGGGAGTCGTTTGCTCGCCGACGAATGCGGAACTCTTCCCCTCGTCGTCCTCGACGGCGCTCACCACAACGCTCATTCCAGCCGACCGTCGGAATTCGCCGACCGTCTGGTGAGGCCGCTTCTGTCTCTTGTCGAGCGACGTTGATCAGAGTTGAAGGTCGACGTCGAAGCCGAGAAGGCTGCAGGTGACACTGGCCCCGGAAGCCGAAACCGTCGATTTGTCGATGCATTCGTCGATTTGGGTGCGTTGGGTGAAGACGACGACCCCCAACGCCAGCGCCACGACCACAATGAGAAGCCGGGCGATCGTGCTCACCACGATCTTCACCAGAATCAATCCGATCACGATCGGAAGAAACGCTCCGGCGGTCACCAGATTCTTCAGCGTGTCAGCGGCAACCGAAATCACGGAACGAACCCTAGGCGATCACGAGCGACCGGGGACGCGACTGTGAGAACATCTCGTCCATGAGTGACGTGAACCCCGTTCGTTTGACCACCTCTGGTCCACCCGAGACGGTCCTGCCGCCGACTCCGCCCGAATTGTTGCATGCTGTGAAACAAGCAGCGGGATCGTTGTCGGCTCTCAACGACGTGGTGGCGCGCAATCCTCGTTCGAGTTTCGCGTGGGCCGAGCTGGCACAGGCGACCAACGACCCCATCGCGCGGTATGCGTTCTACCGAGTTGGCTACCACCGAGGACTCGATTCTTTGCGCGCCAGCGGGTGGAGAGGGTCGGGGTACGTGCGTTGGGTCCATGAAGGAAACAGAGGAGTCTTGTCGTGCATTGCCGGACTCGCGCGCAGTGCGGCCGAGATCGGAGAGGACGACGAAGCCGAGCGATGCCGCCTCTTCGTGAGGCAACTCGAACCGAACGTTCCACCTGAATTGACGTGACGACTCACGGCTTCGTCCTGGCCGGTGGCCTCAGTCGCCGTATGGGCACCGACAAGGCTTCGGTCACCTGGCTGGGTCGTCCGCTCGTCGCTAGCGCCATCGACGCACTGACGTCGTGCGATCGCGTCACGGTGATTCATCGCCGGCCCGAGACGCTGGCGACCCTCCTGGGCCCGTCGTTCGAGGTGATCAGCGATGACGAAGGTGGTCAAGGACCGCTCGATGGACTGCGCACCGC
>VERK01000059.1 GCA_018882725.1 Actinomycetota bacterium
GCCTGAAGGAGTTGACGCGCGCCGTCCACGCCAATCTTGACCCAACTCACCTGAACGTTGTCGATGAGGCCGTCGTACACGATGCGACCAATGGCGTGCATGAGGACCGTCTCACGGAAGGTCGGGCCGCGCCGTGACTTCTTCTGTAGGTAGATCGGTGAAGCCATGTGCACGAAGGGCAGGGGAATGAACTCGGTGAAACCACCGGTTTCCTTCTGCAGATCGCGTGTGCGGATCATGTGCTCGGCCCAACTGGTTGGTTCTTCCACCGAACCGAACATGATCGTGATGTTCGAGTGCAGGCCCACGCGGTGCGCGACGCGATGGCATTCGATCCATTCGTCGGCATCCACCTTGTCGGGGCACAACACCGTGCGGGCGCGGGTGTCGAGGATCTCGGCCGCGGTTCCGGGCAGAGAAGCCAACCCGGCCTGCTTCATCTTTCGCAGGTACGACTCGAGGTCTTCGCCGTTGCGCCGGGCGCCCTCGGTGATCTCGAGCGCGGTGAACCCGTGCACGTGCATCTCCGGAACGGCATCCTTCACGGCCTGCGTGACGTGCAGGTAGTAATCGCCGTCGAAGTCGGGGTGGATACCGCCCTGCAGCGTGACTTCACTAGCGCCCATGTTCCAGGCCTCTTCGGCGCGACGCGCGATGTCGTCGAGTGTGAGGAGATAGGGCGTGCCGCGAAGATTGAGCGACAACGGACCCTTCGAGAAACCGCAGAACTTGCACTTGAAGGTGCACACGTTGGTGTAGTTGATGTTGCGGTTGTGAACCCAGGTGACCGCGTCACCCACGGCCTGCAGGCGCAAGTGGTCGGCGTACACGGCGATGGTGGCGACTTCGCGACCGCGCGCGCTGAACAGTGCGACAATCTCGTCGAAGCCGACCTCCTGGCCGGCCCGATGGCCGTCGATGATCTCGTGGACTCGCGAACGACGGGCCCCCGAAGTCGCGAGAACAGCACCCGGGACGAGGGCCGGCGGCTTGTTGTTGGCGCCGCTGTACCACTGAGTGCTGCGGTGACCCACCAACACCACTTCGGCGCCGTCGTGCACCACATCGGCGGCCGTGACCTTCTCGGGCCAGATGGCACCGGGATCGTCGCGTCCCATGCCCTCGGCATCGCTGCGATCGAGCACGGTGAAACGGAGCGACGGATCGATCCAGGAATGTCCGGCACCGCGACTGTCGCCCAGGCTGAGCGAATTCTCGCCGGTGATGAACTCGGGGTACACCGTGAGTCGCGGGGCCAACGACATGCCGCGGGCTTCGGTGACCGTGCGCAAGATGTCGAGATCGGGCCACGGCCGTTCGGGGTTCACGTGATCGGCAGTCACCGGAGACACGCCGCCCCAGTCATCGATGCCGGCGTCGAGCAACACGCCGAAGTCGTCCGACAAATTCGGCGGAGCCTGCAGGTGGATCTCGGGCGGAAGGATGACGCGAGCCGCCGCGATCGACCACAAGAACTCGTCCTGCGGGCAGGGCGCTTCGTTCTGCATTCCGGTTCGGGGCTTGGGCAGGAAGTTCTGAACGATCACTTCTTGAACGTGACCGTGCCGCGCGTGCGACTCGGCAATGGCCACCAGCGCATCGATTCGATCGGCGCGGGTCTCGCCGATGCCGCACAGAATGCCGGTGGTGAACGGGATGCGGAGTTCGCCGGCGAGTTCGAGGGTGGCCAGACGACGCTCAGGAGTCTTGTCGGGCGCGCCGCGGTGGCACGACAAGTCGTCGCGCAGTGATTCGATCATCATCCCTTGGCTCGGGCTCACAGCGCGCAGACGCAGTAGGTCGTCGCGGTTCAGCGCACCGGCGTTGGCGTGGGGCAGCAATCCGGTTTCTTCGATCACCAACTTGGCCATCGCGGCGAGGTAGTCGACGGTGGAGGCGTAACCGTGAGCATCGAGCCACTCGCGCGCCACTGCATAACGCTCTTCGGGCGCTTCGCCCAACGTGAAGAGCGCTTCGTGGCAACCGTGTTTGGCGCCTTGCTTCGCGATGGCGAGTACCTCGTCGGGCGACAGGTACGGACTCTCGAGTCGAGCCGGCGGTTGAGCGAAGGTGCAGTAGCCACACGTGTCGCGACACAGCATGGTGAGCGGAATGAACACCTTGGGTGAGAACGTCACGCGGCTGCCGTGGTGCTGGTCGCGAATGCCACGGGCCGTGGCCATGAGTTCGTCGAGTGGCGTGTCGACGAGATAACGGAACGAACCGTCGGAGACAGGAATGCGCTGGCGCGACATGGAAGAACCTCGATGCTCGAAAGACGACCCGGTGTTCGACCGGGTGATCGTCTCGTGGATTCAGTTGTTGCCAGGGCACAACGGGGGTCGACGGATGCGAGAAGCCGAGGTCCCCCTACCTGTCGTGCTGAGCTCAGACTAGCGAGACGGGTGGTTCTTGAACGCCTCGAGCACATTGGCCGTGGCCACGCCCACGCGATGGCCGGTGCGGGCCATGAAACCCACCTGCACCCCTGATGCCGGGTCGCGCACCGTGAAGAACTGCTCGTGGCCGTCGGCGTCGACGATCACGTCGGTGAGGAGGGGAGCGCCGGCACCGCGGAGGGTGGCGCGGGCGTAGTCGGCATTCAGCACTTCGATGGCGATGTGATGGATGCCGGTGCCATGAGCCGCGATGTGCGCGGCGACTTCTGCTCCGGCTTCCGGGCCGACCAGAACAACGGTGACGCCCCCGGCGCCCAGAACCACGATGCCGTTCTGTGGGTTCTGTTCGACGTGGAAGCCGAGGCGGTCGGTGAACACCGTGGTCGCAGCGTTCACGTCGGACACGGCGACCACCACGTGATCGATCCGCGATGCCACGGTGTCGATGGCCGAACGTGTTCCCTCGGGCGTGGCCGACTTGTCGGGAGCCGGATCGGGTCGACGTCCGGCCACCTCGATGCGGTGTGTTTCCGACAGCAGAACACGCATCACTTGTTCGGCGAAGTCGGGATCGACGCCGGCATCGATAGCCCATTGGCGACGAGAGTTGACGACGTCGCGAACACGGGCTGGCTGAATGACCGGCGTGTCACTGCGTTCCTTCACGCGCGCGACCTCGTGGCAGACCTCGAGTCGCTCGGCGAGGACGCGCAGGAGTTCACGATCGAGTTCGTCGATGCGCGCCCGCAATGCCGACAGATCGGGAGGATTGGCGTCGCTCGACATCGCCGAAAGGGTAGTTCGCCCACCCGTCGCGGGCCGAGCGATTCAGGACCCGACCGGGATTGGCTTCGTTGACGACTTTCGCGGTTTCACCACGCGAAGAGCGGTCGCTGCGACGGCCGCGACGGTCGCCACGACGGCGGCGCCTTGGTAGACGCGATTGCTGACGTCACTGCCGGCCAGCCCCGCATGCAGCGACACCAACCACCACGATGCGTAGGAGGCGAGGTGGACCCATTTCCACACTCGGCGACTCAGGTGTTTGCGGATCAGCGAGGTCCCCTGGATGGCGACGAGCAACCAGAAGGCGATGACACCCAATGCGACGGGGAGGGTCCGCCACGAACTTCCTCCCGGCACGAACAACTCGGACCAGGAGAAGTGCACGTAATTGTCGGCGACCAATGCGACGAGATGGAGGGTCATGGTGACCATCGCGAGGCCTGAGAGCCAACTGTGCATGTCGAGCAACCACCAAGGCGTGTCGATTTTGCGGAGCGCTCGCGTGAACAGCAGTACACCCCACACGAGGCTGGCCGTGAGAAGTAGCCAACTAGTGATTCCTGACGCGCGCGACGCGTACCACCAGAACTGTGGGGACACACTCATGATGCAACCGCCAGACGTTTCCAACAGTCGTTCTCGGTCTGTCCGTCGTGAGTGACGGTGTTGGCAGCGATACCAAGTCGGTCGAGGTCGTCGAGTCGTCGAGGTCCGTCGACCATGAGCCACTTGGTGAGCATCTCGGCCCAAGCACCCGAGCCCGCGACTACCGAGGCACTTCGAACACCCGAGCGCGTCGCCTCGAGAGTGTCGGGATCGACCAGGTGATGTCCGCGTTCGAACACGCGGATCTCGGCGCTCGAGGTGGCGACGGAACCGTGAGCAAGATGCACCCGGTCGATCTCGTGATGGGCGGTGGGATCGAGAATGCTGATGGTCCAGCCGCGACCCTCGGGCGCCTGGCCGGCGACCACGACGTCTCCCCCCAACGAGACGAGCAGGCCGAGGCAGCGGCGTCCGACGAATTCCTCGGTAATGAGGTCTCCCGCTAGTCCCTTGCCGACGCCACCGGGGTCGAGAACAGTTCCGGCCGGAAGGCGGATCGTGGAGGCGTTCTGGTCGACCTCGATGCCCAGCAGGGAGCCGCGTCGTGCCAGATCGAGATCGATGATCGGAGCAGTGGCTCGGCCATCGACAGAGGTGCCGTAGCCGATTTCGATGATCGGAACGAGGAGCGTGGGGTCGAATCGCCCCTCGGTCGCCCGGTGGCCTTCGATCATGGTCTCGATGAGTCGAATGGTTTCGGGCGCGACGTCGGTCGTCCGCGTGCGGGCTCCGTTGAGACGAGCGATGTCGCTGTCGTCGCGGAATCGACTCCAGAGACGTTCGATCTCGCCGATGCGTTCGAGAATGTCGTTCACGGTCGAATCGTCGCCTCCGACGACCACGAGTCGCAGCGCCGAACCCATGGCACGCGAGTCGTGGACGATCGTGTCTGCGATCGATGTGTCGGTGATCGTCACGTCAGTTCGAGCCCGAGGACGATGCCTGAGGTGGCGGAGCTGGCTGAGCCGGCTGCGGAGCGGGAATCGCGACCGGGATGGTGATCGCGGTCGGACTTGTCATGGGTGCCACCGTCGATGGTGCACCTGTCGGCGGCGGTGCGAGCACGGGTGCGGCCGTGAAGGGTGGAGCCAGCGCCGGGAATCCTCCGGAGGGGTCGGATGAAACGGTCGTTGGCTCGCTGGTCGATCGTGCCGCCGGGGTCGCCACTTGTTGGGACGAGACGACCTGGCCGTTTCGATACGCGGTGATGACTCCGGTGGCCTGATCGAACACCACTTTGTCCGCGGTGTCATTACTCGTCGCCGAGGCCGACCATCCGAGAGCGGCGGTGATACCGAACACGGTGGTGGACGTGAGCCCAGTGGCGAGGATCTTGCCGATCGTTGCCTGGCGCTGCGGTGTGAGGCGGGGGGTTCGGCGTGCCGACAGCGCAGCGACGCGTTGCTCGTGATTAGTCGTCATCGTCGTCGTGCTCTTCGCCGTCGCCGTGGTGCTCGTCGTGATGTTCGTCGCCGTCATCCTCGTGGTCGTCGTCATCGTCCCCGTGAGGGCGACCTGCGAAGCTGCTCGCCGGCGGTGGCGGGGTCGAGCGACTCGAGACGTCGGTGACGATGCGGCCATCGAGAAACGCGGCCGCGAACGTGACCTCGACCGATCCAGACGAGAGGATCACCGCGGCAGGATCCGAGCCCGATGACGACGCCGACGCCACGGTGTTCCAACCCGCCTTCGGAGTGACCCTGACGACGTCGACGCCGGTTGAGGTGACCTGGAGTTCGACGACACCCGCGTCACCAATCGCATACGACGTGATCAACGGGGGAGAGTTCGTCGACCCCAAACCTTCGCTTGTCACCGATTCGACGGCGATCGGTGTGGAGCCGGCCGAGGATGCCGACAGATCGACCGCTTGCGGAGCCGACGTCGAGTTGACGGTCAGGATGCTCGGGGCATCGGCGGACTCGGCTCGACTACTCAGAACATGGGTGTTGGCGAGCGCCGCGGCGGTGCCAGCGGCGAGTACTCCGACAAGTGAGAGGGCAGTGGCGGTTCGGGTCTTCATGTCGGTCCTTTCGACATGTCGAACGGTACGGAGTGCTCGTCAAGAGGATGGTGAGACGATTTCCAAGATTCGTCAAAATCTCGGCTCAGCACGGTCGTCGAGCTTGGAGATGGGGTCACCCTCGCGATTCATCCGACACAATGAAGAGAGGAGGTCGGACGTGCGGGTGTTGGTGGTCGAGGACGACGATGCAATTGCGAGCGGTCTCGTCGACGGCCTGACCAATCACGGTTTCACCCCGACTCGGGTTCGGACGGGAAGGGAAGCGCTCGCAGCGGCGGAACCCGAGGTGGTTCTTCTCGACCTCGGCCTGCCCGACATGGACGGTCGTGACGTGTGTCGCCAGTTGCGAGCGCGCTCGGCGGTCCCGATCATCATGCTGACCGCCCGCTCCGACGAGATCGACCGAGTGCTCGGTCTCGAACTCGGCGCTGACGACTACGTGACGAAGCCGTTCTCGTTTCGTGAATTGGTAGCGCGCATCCGAGCGGTAACTCGACGGACGAATACTTCGTCCGATGTCTCGGACGAATCGAGAGCAATCGTCCGTGGAGTGCTCGTGATCGATCGTCGTGCTCATCGAGTGACTTTGTCGGGCGAGGAGGTCAGGCTCACACCCAAGGAGTTCGATCTGCTGGCCTTTCTTGCCGAGGAACCGGACGTGGTGCGCACGCGCGGACAAATTCTCGACAACGTCTGGGATGTCAATTGGTACGGGCCGACCAAGACGGTTGATGCCCACGTGGCCACTCTTCGTCAGAAGCTCGGGGATGCCCGCTGGATCGAGGCGGTACGTGGGGTCGGCTTCAGGCTCAATGAGGTGGATGCCTCGTGAGGAGTCGGCTCGTCGCGGCGATGGTTGGCCTCACCTTGCTGGTTCTTGCGGTACACGACATTCCACTCGTGTCGCATCTTCGGCGGGTGGAACGAGATCGAGTGACCACCGAACTGGAACGAGATGCGTTCACCATCGCTGGACGTTCGGAGAGATTGCTCGAAGAGCTCGGAGTGGTCGGAGCCGCTGATGCGACCGCCGTGAACGACGTCCTCAGCGCGTACTTCGCCGAGACCGGGGGCCGTGTCGTCGTCACCGACTCACGAGGACTCGCGGTGGCGTCGTCCGACGAGGAGTCGGTCACGGGTCGCGACTATTCCACGAGACCCGAGATCGCCTCGTCGTTGGCCGGCGAGGCGTCGACGGGACAACGATTCAGCGAGACCCTGGGATTCGACCTCTTGTTCGTGTCGGTTCCGGTGATCCTCGGCGACGAAGTCAACGGAGCGGTTCGCATCACCTATCCGGAGAGCGTCATCGACTCGCGGGTGAGCGGTCGTTTGTGGGGCATCTTCTTCACGGCGCTCATGGCCGTCGCAGTCGCGGTCGTCTTTGCTCTGCTGCTTGCGTACACGATCACGCGACCACTCTCGCGACTTCGGCACGCGACCGAACAAGTGGGCCGAGAGAACTTCGAAGTCGAGGCCGACGAGACCAGCGGTCCGGCCGAGGTTCGTGTTCTGGCTCGCTCCTTCAATCGAATGAGTGCGCGCTTGGGCGCGTTGGTTGATCGACAGCGTGGATTTGCAGGTGATGCATCGCATCAATTGCGTACGCCGTTGACCGCATTGCGACTCCGTCTCGAACAAGTGGACGAGGCGTTGATCTCCGACCCCGCCTCAGCACGCATCAAACTCGACGCGGCCCTGCACGAGACCGAACGCCTACAACGTCTGACCGATGGTCTGCTCGCCTTGGCCCGGGCTGAGGCTCGTTCGGAGGACTTGATCGATGTCGACGTCCGAGACGTGGTGATCGGTCGAGTCGCCGCGTGGTCGGCGCTGTCGGTCGAGTCGGGTGTGAACTTGCGCGTCGCCGAGGGAACCGATGTGGTGGCGAAGGCCATGCCTGGTGTCGTCGAACAGATCCTCGACAATTTCATCGACAATGCGGTTCAGTACGCACCGAGCGGTTCGGAGGTGGAAGTTTCGGTGGGAGTCGTCGACAGCGGAGTATTCGTCACTGTCGCTGACCGTGGTCCCGGTATGTCGGCTGAGCAGTGCGAGCGCGCACTCGATCGGTTCTGGCGTGCTCCGGATGCGGCGCCGGACGGGACGGGCCTTGGCTTGGCGATCGCGTCGCGCTTGGCCGAGGCATCGGGTGGGCGAGTGTCGTTGCGGCCACGCGAGGGCGGTGGTCTGGTCGCCGAACTAGTTCTGGTACGGGCTGACTAGCCGTTCGATGTGCTTGGCGAGCACATCCATCTCGAGGTTCACCCTTGAGCCGGCCGGACGGAAACCGAGAGTCGTGACGCTCGCCGTGTGCGGAATCACTGCAACTCGAAACGTGTCGGCAGTGAGGTCGAAGGCCGTGAGGCTGATGCCGTCGACGGTGACCGAACCCTTCTCGACCAGGAGCCGCATGAGATCTTTCGGCACGCGCACCACGAGATCGGGTGCGGGGGAGACCACGTCGCCGACCGCGTCCACGTGACCGAGCACCATGTGTCCACCGAGACGATCGCCGAGGGCCATCGGTCGTTCCAAGTTCACTCGATCGCCGGGCTTGAGCGAGCCCGTGGTGGTGCGCTTCAGGGTTTCCTCGCTCACGTCGGTGTCCCACCACGAGCGACCATCGGCCGTGCCGCTGTCGACGAGTGTGAGGCAGCAGCCGTTCACTGCGATGGACGCACCCAGGCCCGAGCCCTCGAGGACTACGGACGCCTCGATGCGCAGGCGCACGCCCGGGCCCCACTCGGTGGAGACGGGAGTCGACGAGACGACCGTGCCGAGCTCTTCGACGATTCCCGTGAACATGGAGTCACAGGGTATCCACGGTCTCGTCTCGTCGTCAGAGGCCGGCGGCCGCCGCGATTGCGGCGGCGACGTCCAACACACGCAGGCCGGACGTCGTGCCCCCGGGTCGGGTATCCGAGATCGTCGTAGCGGTCGAACGAAGCGCAGTCACGATCTGTCCCGCCGACAACGATGGGAATTTCTGTCGAAGGAGCGCGACCGCCCCGGCAACTTGAGGGGCCGCCATCGAGGTTCCGCTCGTGCACCCGTAACCAGTGGTGGCCCTGGTTCGGTTCACCGACGAGCAGATGGATTGACCTGGTGCCAGAAGTCCCTGGTTGGCAACCACCGGGCCGATGTTGCTTTCGTTCGACACCTGCATCGAGAAGGTGATGGAACCAACCGGAAGGATGTTGCTGAGGCACGCAGGCCAGGTCGTTCCGGTTCGAGACGCCGCATTACCCGTCGCGGTGACGACGACGACGCCCGAGGCGAGCAGATCATCGATGATCTTCTTGGTCGTTGGAGACGACTTGTCGCAATTGCCCGGGAAGACGACGAGTGAACTCAGACTCAAGTTCACGCTCGCGATGCGCATTCCGGACAGTCGTTGATCGAGGATCCATCGAAGTGCCGCATCGACGTTCGACCCCAAGGTCGATCCATTCGACTCTGACACCTTGACGGCAACGAGGTCGGCCGCGCGGGCGACACCTCGCACGACAGCGGGTCGCTGGCCGCGTCCGTCACCGATCGCGATTCCGGCGACGTGGGTTCCGTGCCATCGATTGTCGGAGTGGGCGGCTGAACCCGGGCCATCCGCGCCCTTGGCGCCTCCGGAACAGTTTCGGTTCGTCCGGCACGCCTCCGCGATCACCCGTGACTTCCCGGTGGCGTCGCTGAGATACGGGTGGCCCGAGTCGATCCCGTCGTCGATCACGGCGACAGCCCAGCCCGTACCGTCCAGGCGCGAGCCGAAGTAGGCGGTGTCGAGGTCGGAGTCGTCCGCATTGATCACGTCCAGGTACCAACCGGGACCCGAAGGCCGGACCGGAGTAGGCGACGTCGCCGAGCTCGATCGAAGGACGAGCCCTTCGACTTCTCCCGCTGTCGGTGCCACCGTGGTGAGTGCCATCGCGGCAACTCCGAAGATCGTGCTGATCTTTCGCATGTGCTTCTCCTCTCGTCGTCGGATCCATATCCGGACGACCAAAGGAAAAGAACGAATTCAGAGGAATCTGCTGTGATCGGGTCACACTCCGAAGCGGGCGATTCGTTTCTCGGTCATGCGCTCAACATCGAAGTTTCACAACAACAGCTCCCGACGCCCGGTCGTTCTTCTCGACGTCGACGGAGTCATCAACGACCTCAAGTGTCTGTGGGGGGCTCCTGCCGATGACCACGTCGTTGTCCGCTCCAACGGATACAAGGTGTACGTCCCGCGATATATGCCGGCTCTCGTTCAGTGGCTCTGCAGTGTCGCCGACGTCCATTGGTGCACCACCTGGCGTGATCGAGCCAATCTTGAGATTGCCCGCCATCTCGGAATCGATCCACTTCCTGTCGTCGACGACGGAACCAATGATCGTCACGTCGACTGGAAGGCAGCCGCCGCCTACTCGCTCGCCGAGTCGGCGCTCGCGGCGGGCCGTCGAGTGGTGTGGATCGAGGACTTCGGCGATCGTCTTCCCGTGCACGAGATGCCGCGAGGAGTCGAATACGTCGACACCGCGTCCGGGAGCGATCCTCTCCAGGTTCTGACTGCGGAGATGATCCCGGACTGGATGTTCGGACTGTCTTCGGGTGAGGCGGCCTGACATGGGCGATTCCGTCCGCCTGCCCTACGTGCCCGAGAACCTTCCGAGCGACGTTCTGTGGGGCTTCACTCGGGAGGGGCTTCTGGCTCTTCGTCACTATTGCCACCCGATCCCGCATTCTCGAGGATTGGTCGGTCCGTTCATGGCCAAGTACTGGCCCGGATTGACGTTCCAAGTCGCGATGTCGATGGCTCAGAAGGCGGGAGCATTCGTCAAACGCGGGAACCACTTCACGGGTCTCGATGTTCGCGACCGCGTGAAGGAGATCCATTTCCTCGCCGGCGGAGGGTCCCGAGTCATCGAGTTCGACCGAGACGAGCTGGTGC
>VERK01000060.1 GCA_018882725.1 Actinomycetota bacterium
AGTGCGCCTCGACCGGGTCGTCGAGTTCGGCCATGAGCCCGAGCACGGCCAGCCGTCGACCCGAACCGAGTGCCGCCAGCGTGTCGAGAGCGGCCAACATCGACGTGGGATTGGCGTTGTAGCAGTCGTCGAGAAGGGTGGCGCCCGACGTCAGCGTCACCGCATTCGACCGGTGCGCGCTCACTCGCGCGGCCGCCAATCCGTCGGCCATCGCCTCGAGCGGCACACCGAGCGCGACACCGACTGCGATGGCGGCAGCGGCGTTGGAGGCCGAGTGCCGCCCCGGAATCGCGAGGTGAACGGCGGTCGATCCGGCGGGAGTGTTCGCGGTGAATCGCGCCCGGCCTTGCTGATCGAGCGACAGGCTGTCGATGCGAATGTCGGCGGTTGACGATTCGCCGTACGACAACACACGTGCGGCCGTGCGCGAACGCATGGCGATCACCCGATCGTCATCAGCGTTCAGCACCGCGACACCGAACGACGGCAATGCCTCGACCAGTTCGCCTTTTGCGCGCGCGACCCCGTCGAGACCACCGACCAGGCTCGTGTGAGCCTCACCGACACGCGTGACCACCCCGATGGCCGGTCGGCCGATCCGGCAGAGCAGATCGATCTGGCCGAATCCGCGCATACCCATCTCGAGAACGAGCACCTCGGTGTCGATCGGCGCGTTGAGGATCGTGACCGGCAACCCTTGTTCGTTGTTGTACGAGCGCTCGGATGCGACGGTTCGCTTGGTGCTCGAGATGGCGGCGGCCACCAGATCCTTCGTGGTGGTCTTCCCGACCGATCCGGTGATGCCGACGGCCATGGTGCCCGCGGGCAGGCGCGTGCGCGCCCAACGCGCCGCATCCATGAGCGCTTCGCCGGTGTCGGCCACTTCGATGCACGCGATGCGATCGACGAGATCGGCCCGGGCCGGTCGTGACGTCAGGTACGCAACCGCCCCTCGAGCGATTGCATCGTCGACGAAGTCGTGACCATCCCGTTCGGCTACCAGCGGTACGAACATCTGACCCGCCGCGAGTGACCGCGAATCGAACGATGCTCCGTCGATCTCGACGTCGGGCCCCACCAAACGACAGGGCCCGTGCTCGGCAAGAGCACGGGCCAGGTCATGAGCACGCCAACGCATGCCCCGAAGGTACTGCTGATCGTCAGTGGCTGGAGGGCATCTCCTCGCCCAGCGCGAACTTGGTGTACTCCTCGCCGGTGTCTTCCATGTTCTCGAACTGGATGACACCCATCTCCTCGTAGCGCTTGCGCAGCCACGAGTCGTTGCGGTCGAGAAGACCGAGCTTCTTACAGTTCGGGACGATCTTGCTGAAGAGCATCTGCTGGAAGACTTCACGCGTCGGGTCGCTCAGAACCAACGGGACCACGTCGCGGGTGTTGATGCCCATGCGCTCCCAGACTTCCTGCGACATGAAGCGATCGCGCATACGGACCGAAGCCTCGTAAGCGAACTCCTGGCGGACCTTGATCTCGGTGTCGCTCATCTCGGCATAGGCCTCTTGCAGCGAGAGCACGCCGAAGGCCACGTGGCGGGCCTCGTCGCTCATCACGTAGCGGAGCAGCTGCTTCAACAGCGGCTCGCTCGTGAACTGGTAGAGGTTTCCGAACGCAGCCAACGCGAGGCCCTCGACCATCACCTGCATGCCGAGGTAGGTCATGTCCCAGTTGCTGTCGTTGATGATGTCGTCGAGGAGCATGCGCAGGTGGGCGTTGATCTGGAAGCCACCGCCCAACTTCTCGTCGAGGTAGCGAGCGAACACCTCGACGTGACGGGCCTCGTCGACCACCTGGGTGGACGCGTACAACTTCGCGTCGTACCACGGCACGGTCTCGGTGATCTTGGCGGTGCACAGAAGCGCGCCCTGCTCGCCGTGCATGAACTGCGAGAGGCTCCACTTGCGCTGCAGAACCGCGAACTCGGTCCACTCCTTGTCGCCCCACTTCTCGACGGGCGTACCGTCGTAGTGGCTGGCGGTGAGACCCGACACGGCTGCGGCGAGGTCGGCCGACACCTGAGCCTCGACGTCGACGTCGGTGTCCCAGGGCAGGTCGGTGGTGGCGTTCCACTGACCGGTCTTGGCCTTCTCGTACAGGCGACGAAGCGCCGGGCGGGACAACGAGTAGTCCCACGAGAAGATGGCGTCGGCGTTGTCCTTCACCACGTGCTGCACCTCGTTGGGGTCGCAGGTGGGGATGGCCAGGATGGCCTCGATGTCGTTGAGATCGGCGCGGCCGATGATCTCCTGGCTTTCCTTCTCGGTGATGCTCATGGCGTTGGTCTCCTGTTGTCGAGATTGACGTGTTGGCTGACTAACTGACGGGTAGATCGATGAAGGCAACGAGCGGCGCGAAGAACTCACGTGCTGAGGCCGGGTCACCCAGATCGACGAGCGAGCTGGGTGCGAGGAAATGCGAAATCACGAGTCGGGCGAGCAGATCGACGAATCGCACTCCCACGTCGTGCGGCACGTGAGCCGTCACGATGGGCAGCAGATACGCCGACGCGACGTTGATGATGCGCGGCAATCCGTCGACGGTGAGATCGCGAATGGCGGTGGCTTCTTCGGTCGCGAGCAACGTGACGAGGTTTTCGTCGTTGCGCAGTTCGGTGGTGGCGTACACAGAGATCTGCACGGTGAGGTCGAGCAGCGAATCGGAATCGAGAAGAGCCGCGCGCATTCCTTCGAAGAACTCGCGCGTGTTACGCACGCGTAGCGCCTCGAACATCACGTCCTTGCCGCCGGGGAACATGCGATAGATCGATGCGCGCGAAACGTGCGACTCGTTGGCCACGTCGTCGATCGTCACCTTGCCCAGACCCCAACGAACGATGCACTGATCCAATGCGTCGAGCACGCGGTCTTCCGCGCTTCGCGTCGGCGTCATGCCAGGTGTCACAAGTGAGACACTAAGACGACGTCTGTCTCATCGTCAACCCCCTGATCGTCACGATTTTCTGCCGTGATCTCCGCCCGGTGACGCACATAAACCTGACCATCTGGGTCGGGAATTGGGTGCGAGCCCGGGTAGTCTCAGGAACCGTTCCCAGACCCGAAAGGACCCCCATGATCCGTCGACTGTCCCTGGCTGCCGCCCTCATCGGCACCTTCGCCCTCGCCTCGTGCGGTGGCGACGACGAAGGCTCGAGCGGCGGCGACTGCCCCACCATCACCGAGGGCAAGCTCACCATCGCCACCGGCAACCCGGCCTACTCACCGTGGGTCGAGAACGACGCCCCCGAGAGCGGCGAAGGCTTCGAGGCCGCCGTGGCCTACGCGGTCGCCGGCGAACTCGGCTACGACGCCGAGAACGTCGTGTGGGTGCGCACCACCTTCGACGAGGCCATCCAGCCCGGCGCGAAAAACTTCGACTTCAACCTCCAGCAGTACTCCATCACTCCGGAGCGTTCGGAGATCGTCTCGTTCAGCGACCCATACTACACCACCAACCAGGCGATCGTCGCTCTCGATGGTTCACCGGCCGCTGGCGCCACCTCGGTCGCCGATCTGGTCGACGTGAAGTTCGGTGCGCAGGCCGGCACCACCAGCCTCGAGTTCATCAACAACGTGATCAAGCCCTCGAGCGAAGCGTTCGTCTACGACGACAATGCGGGCGCGAAGGCTGCTCTCGAAGCCGGTCAGATCGATGCGATCGTCGTCGACCTTCCGACCGCTCTCTACATCTCGGCCGTCGAGATCGAGGGTTCGTCGGTGATCGGTCAGTTCCCGGCCGACGCCGGTGGCTCCACCGACAACTTCGGTTTGCTCTTCGAGAAGGACAACAAGCTCGTCGGTTGCGTCAACAAGGCTCTGGCCGCGTTGAAGGACTCGGGTTCGTTGGCCGAGATCACCAACAAGTGGTTGAGCGAGAACGTGGGTGCTCCGGTCATCTCCGTCGGCTGATCGTCGGCTGATCGAAACGACCAACGGACGACCACGTCCTCCCCTCTCGGCGTAATCTCTACGCCATGACCGACACAGTGCCCGGGCCGAGCGATCGCCCGGGCACTGTCACGTCGGGCCGCAAGAAACTCACCCGCCGTCAAGAGTTCGAGCGTCGTCAGAAACGCCGCTCGGCAACCATCGCCGCTACGTCCACTGCGATCGTCGTGGGAGCGCTCGTCATCTTCGTTCCACTCACTCCGGGCTGGGACAAGGTCCGCAAGTCGTTCTTCGACGGAGAACTCTTCAACGACTCGTTCCCCCGCCTTCTCGAGGCGTTCGTGAAGAACCTGCAGATCTTCGCGTGGAGCACTCCGTTCATCCTCGTGATCGGCATGCTTCTCGCGATCTTCCGCAACGTGCGCACTCCGGCACTGTTCCCGTTGCGCCTCTTCGCCGCGGCCTACACCGACGTCTTTCGCGGTGTCCCGGTGATCCTCACGATCCTCTTGATCGGATTCGGCGTGCCGGGCCTGGGCCTCGACCGGCCGTACAACAGCCCGTACCTGTGGGGTTCGGTCGCACTCGTTCTCGCCTACTCGGCCTACGTGGCCGAAGTGTTCCGTGCGGGCATCGAGAGCGTGCACGAGAGTCAGCGGGCCGGCGCGCGATCCCTCGGTTTGTCGTCGACCCAGACCATGCGCCACGTCATCGTTCCGCAGGCGATTCGCCGGGTGATCCCACCGCTCATGAACGACATGGTCTCGCTCCAGAAGGACGTCGCTCTGGTGAGCCTCATCGGACCGATCGAGATTCTTCGGCAGGCCGGCATCGACAAGTCGAAATTCGCCAACTTCACGCCCTACGTCGCGGCGGCCGTGATCTTCCTCGTACTCACCATTCCCGAGACGCGATTCGTCGATTGGCTGAGCGCTCGCGAGCGGCGCCGCACCTCCGGGACGGCCGTGCGATGATTCCCAAGCTGCAACTCATCGACGTTCGCAAGTCGTTCGGATCACGCGTGGTCCTCGATGGCGTGTCGATCGACATTGCCGACCGTGAAGTGGTGGCGTTCGTCGGCGCATCCGGAAGCGGCAAGAGCACTCTTTTACGCTGCGTCAACTTGCTCGAGCCCATCGACGACGGCCAGGTGGTCGTCGATGACGTCGACATCAGCGTGCCCGGCCTGCCCGTCGATCCGATCCGACGCCGAATCGGCATGGTGTTCCAGAGTTTCAACCTCTTTCCACACATGAACGTGTTGAAGAACCTGTCGCTCGCTCCCCGCAAAGTTCTCGGCGTGTCGAGGAGCGAAGCCGAGAACACCGCGCGCGAACTACTCGAGCGCCTCGGCCTGGGCGATCGAGCCGACGCCTTCCCCGATCAGTTGTCGGGTGGTCAGCAGCAACGCGTCGCCATCGCCCGCAGCCTGGCCATGTCGCCCGAGATCCTGCTGCTCGACGAGATCACCTCGGCTCTCGACCCCGAACTGGTGGGTGAAGTGCTCGACGTCGTGCGCGAGTTGAAGGGCGGTGGCATGACGATGCTCATCGTGACTCACGAGATGGCCTTCGCCCGCGAGATCGCCGATCGCGTGTGCTTCTTGCATCAAGGCCAGATCGCCGAAGTGGCACCGCCCGACAAGTTCTTCTCGGCGCCCGAGAACGACCGCACGCGTCAATTCCTGCAGCGCGTGATCGAGTCGGGTCGGTTCTAGACCGTCGGCAGCTGGTAGTCGGCGAAGCGATCGCGCAGAGTCTTCTTCGAGAACTTGCCCACACTGGTCTTGGGCACTTCGTCGATGAACACCACGTCATCGGGCAACTGCCACTTGGCGAGCGTGGGCGCGAGGTACTCGATCACCTCGGCCGGCGTCATGGTCGCATCCTTCTCGAGAACCACGCAAGCCAGCGGTCGCTCCGACCACTTCGGATGCGCTACCCCGATCACGGCCGCCTCGCGAATCTTCGGATGGGCCATGAGTTCGTTCTCGATCTCGACCGAACTGATCCACTCGCCACCCGACTTGATGAGGTCCTTGGTGCGATCGAGCAGACGAATGCGACCGCGACCGTCAACCGAAGCAACGTCACCTGTGCGCAGCCACCCGTCGGCCGTGAAACTCTCGCCCGCTCGCTCGTCGTTGTAGTAGGTCGCGGCAATCCAGTTTCCACGGCACTGCAACTCGCCACTCGACTCGCCGTCCCACGGAACGCTGTTGGTGGTACCCGGCTCGACAACCCGGCATTCCACACCGAACATCGCGCGCCCCACCTGTGTACGCAGATCGGCTTGTGTGTCGACATCGAGCATCAGCTGATCGGAGTCGAGGTGGCACACCGCGGCCAGCGGACTGGTTTCGGTCATACCCCAGGCCTGCAGGATCGGCAGGCCGGTCTGCTCGCGGTACGCCTCCGACAACGCGCGCGGAACGGCCGAGCCGCCGCACGGAATCGCACGGAGGTTCGACGTGTCGCGACCCTTGAGTTCGGGCAGCACCCCCATCCAGATGGTGGGCACACCTGCAGCCACCGTGACTTTCTCGTTCACGATGAGATCGGCCACGGCCTTGCCCGACAGGTCGGGGCCGGGCATCACCAAGTTGGCGCCGGCCGCCACCGCGGCGTGCGCGAGACCCCACGCGTTGGCGTGGAACATCGGCACGACGGGAAGGATCGTGTCGCGTTCGGACACACCGAGACCGTCGACGACCATCGTCGCCATCGTGTGCAAGAAGGTGCTGCGATGCGAATACACCACACCTTTCGGATTGCCAGTGGTGCCACTCGTGTAACACATCGACGCCGCTGTGTTTTCGGGAACCTCGACGAAAGGTGACGGCTTCGCGGCGGCGATGAGCTTCTCATAGTCGTGGACCTGGAAATTGCCGAGGTCGGCCGGAACGTCACCCTTGCCATCGTCCATGATCACGAGGTGCTTCACGGTGGTGAACGTGGGCAGAAGCGGCGCCAGGAGCCCGATGAGTGAACGGTCGACGAAGATCACTTCGTCTTCGGCGTGATTGGCGATGTACGTGAGTTGCTCGGGGAAGAGGCGAATGTTGAGCGTGTGCAGAACCCGACCCGAGCACGGCGCCGCGAAGTACAACTCGAGGTGTCGCGCAGTGTTCCAGGCGAACGTCGCGACTCGACCCGACGACGAGATTCCGAGCGTGTCGAGCACGGTGCCGACGCGGCGCGTGCGATCGGCCCACTGGGCGTAGTTGGTGCGCTCGAGCCCGGTCGCCGTCGCGGTCACGATCGTCTTGTGACCGTGATAGCGCTCGGCTCGCTCGAAGATGTGCAGAATCCCGAGCGGAACGTCTTGCATGAGTCCCGGAAAGTTCGCGGCCATGAAATCCCCCTTGTCGCCGCCGAACACTAGTGGTCGTGTTCGATCAACGACCAGGAGATCGTCACGACGTCACGACCGGCTCGCGAACTGACACGGCGCCGAACTTCTCGTAGATTCATCTCCTATGTCCGGCCCGCCCCCCGATGCCGAGGCGGCCGAGCCGATTCACGCGTCGCCACTCGCCCGCCGCGCGATCCTCATCAGTGCGGCCGTCCTCTTCGCTCTGGGCACCTTCGGTTCGAACATCGGCCCGGCCTGGGTCGACGAACGCCCAGCGGTGGTTCTGGCCTTGTCGGCCCGCAATCGCAACCTGTTCGGATCGGTGCCGTTCATCGATCCGCTTCCGTATGCGGTGCTCGGATTCGTCCGCCTCTTCCTCGCCGGCACCGTTCTCTTCTTCCTCGGCCGGTGGTACGGCGAACGCGCCCTGCGCTGGACCGAGAAACAAGTGGGCGAACTTCCGGCCATCTACCGCTGGTTCCAGACCGGAGTCGACCGGGCCGGATGGCTGCTCATCATCCTCATGCCGGCCAGCAACCTCGTGTGCATGATGGCCGGTCATCGCCGCTTTGCGCCGTGGCGATTCGTGTCGTTGCTGTCGATCGGCATAGCGATCAAGTTGGTGGTGTTGTGGGCTGGAGGCCAGGCCTTCGAAGACCAGATCCGGTCATTCCTGAACTGGATCGAGGACTACCAGTGGTGGATCGTGGCCGGACTCTTCGGGCTCACGTTCCTGCAGAGCGCCCAGAAGGCCCGCAAGTCGGCCCCCGACGTTCTGCACGAAATCGAACACCCGACCGATGCACCGCCGTCGGGCGAAACCAAGTAGTCGGCCAGTTTCGACTGAGCGTTCGACGGACCCCGGCCCTAGATTTCGCTCGTCCGTTTCCTGAAGGAGCAACCATGGCCATTTCCGTCGGCGACAAGATTCCGAACGTTCCGTTCCGCGTACTCGGCTCGAGCGGCATGCCCGAGACCGTGAACGCACACGATGTTCTCGGCAAGGGCAAGGTCGTGGTGTTCGCCGTTCCTGGTGCCTTCACTCCCGGCTGCTCGATGGTGCACCTGCCCGGCTACGTGCAGAACCGCGACGCACTCAAGGCCAAGGGTGTCGAGACCATCGCCTGCGTGAGCGTCAACGATCCGTGGGTCATGGACGCATGGGGCAAGGCCCAGGGCGCCGATGGCATCGTGATGCTCGCCGACAGCGGTGAGTTCACGAAGTCGGTTGGTCTCGAGATGGACGGTTCGGGATTCGGCCTCGGCACTCGTTCGCAGCGTTACTCCGCCATCCTGCAGGACGGTGTGGTCACCGAGATCAACGTCGAGCAGGGCCCCGGTGTCACCGTGAGCGCCTGCGAAATCGTTCTCGGTCACCTCTGACCACGAACGTCCCCTGACGCGACCTCGCGTCGGCTGACTACAGTTCTCTCCGACACCTTGGGGAGGAACTCATGAAGTGCGGTCTGTGTTGGGCCGACAACCCGGACGATGCGTTGTTCTGCGTCGACTGCGGCGTGATGCTCACGGCCCAGAGTGTCGCCAACGTCCCGACCATCGATCAGGTCGATCCCGCGGCGCCGAGTCGCAACCGCGGCCTCGTCGTGGTCTCGCTGCTCGCCATCGTGTCCACCTTGGCCCTCGTGATCCTCGTGATCGTCATGGCGATCGACGACGGCGAACCCGCTGCGGCTCCGGCCACCACCGCGCCAGCGTCGACCGCTGTTCCTGCGACGACCGAGCCGACGGTGGCCATCGACCAACTGTCGCTCGCGACGCAAGCCTGGCGGGGTTTTTCGGCCGCGTTCTTGCAACCCCACCTCGACGAACCATTCGTGAGCGACGATCGCATTTTCGCCATCGCCAGCGCCGACGATCTGGCCGCCCGGCCGAGCGATTCGATCGCTGGACTCGTGCTTCTGGGGTGGGTCGACGGGCAGTGGACATCAGTCGACGGCATTCCGTTCCAGTCGCCTGACACCGCCATCGAGTTCGAAGTGCTCGGTAGCCGACTCGTGGCCAATCCGATGGTCATCGTCACGTGGTCGGGGTCGGCCGACGGGAACGTGTCGTACGTGTTCCGTGCAATCGGCGGCGAACTGGTCGATCTGGTGAGTGGTCGCCCCATCGGCGACGAATGGACCGCGATCTCCGTCACCGACCGTTCGTTCGACTTCGTGGAATACACCGCGTGCAAGACCGGCGAGATCCTCACCTACCCCGATGGCACCGAATCGTTCTTCTGCGACGTGGTGGTCGACTCGCGCATCGACATCCTCGACGACGGCACCACTCGCAGCACCGAAACCGAAACGGTGCAAACTCGCCCCGCTCTCGTCTTCCCGAACGACCTCGAGATCGCGGGTGTGGCGATGACCCAACCCGAGTGCGACGGTTCGTACATCACCGCGGTCGGAGCGTCGGTGTCGTCGAGTGAGGCACGCAACAAGGCCAACATCGCCAAGTTGTTGAAGCGCTATCCCGGGTCGTCGTACCTCCGTAACGATCAGACCTGCGATTCGCTGTGGCCCGAGGCCGACGGCGCACCGATCTACATCGTGTACTTCGGTCCGTACGCCACCAAGAGCGAGGCCTGCGATGCGCGCGACCTCGGCCCGAAGGGTGCGTACGTGCGGCCACTCGACGACGACGTGGCCTACACGACCAAGATCTATTGCTGACGCTGCGACGTCTGGTTCAGAGACCGAGAGCGGCGTCGAGGCCGAGCGTGAGTCCGGACAACCCGGGCACCTTCTTGCACGCCAACACGACACCGGGCATGAACGACACGCGGTCGTAACTGTCCTGGCGAATGGTGAGCGTCTGGCCGGCCGCTCCGAGAATCACTTCTTGGTGCGCGACCATGCCGCGCATGCGTACGGCGTGCACGCGGATGTCGGCTGGACCCTTGCCGCCACGCGCGCCCGGAATCACTTCGTGCAGTGTGGGGTCGGCCGCCCACTCCTGCGATGCGGCCGCCATGCGTCGAGCCGTGGCCACCGCAGTGCCCGAGGGTGCATCGGCCTTGGCGTCGTGATGCAGTTCGATGATCTCGGCCGTGTCGAACCACGGCGATGCCATCTCGGCGAACTTCATCATCAGTACCGCACTGATGGCGAAGTTGGCCGCGATGAGACAGTTGGACGACGTGAACGCGTTGCGGAACGACGCATAGTCGTCGTCGGAGAATCCGGTGGTGCCGACCACGGCATGAACGCCGTGCAACGCACACCACTGAAGGTTGGTGCGTGAGGCCGCGGCGACGGTGAAGTCGACCGCCACCTGCACGCCGGCATCAGCCATCGCGCGCGGGTCGGCCGAGATCGTGACACCCTGAACGGAATGACCGACCGCCGCCGGATCGACGGCGGCGACCAGTTGCAGATCGGCATCGGCGGCCACGGCGTCACACACCGTGGCGCCCATGCGTCCACCTGCTCCGAACACGCCGAC
>VERK01000061.1 GCA_018882725.1 Actinomycetota bacterium
ACCCCGACAAGGACTTCACCGACACCGAACTCGCGCTCTCCCACGCGCTGGCCGACGGCGCCACCGAACTCACGGTTCTGTGGGGTGGCGGCGATCGCTTCGATCACGTGCTCGGCGTGCTGGCCGCACTGGCCGCTCCCGATCTGGCTCGTCTCGACCGCCTCACGGCGTGGGTCGGCGATGATCGTATGCACATCGTCCACGGTGGCCGACGGGCGCAGTTCACCACTGATGTCGGGCGCACCGTGAGTCTCGTTCCGTTGGCCGGCTCGGCCCACGGTGTGACGACCTCCGGTCTGCGTTGGGCTCTCGACGACGCGACACTCGAGGGAAGTCGCGCGCGCGGAGTGAGCAACGTTTCCGTCGCCGACATCGTGAGTGTGTCGGTCGATTCGGGCTGCGTGAGCGTCGTGCTGCCCGCCCCATCAAATGATTCGACCATTCTCGAGAAGTAGCGGAGTCATCATGCGACCAACCAGATCTCTGTCGTTGAGCCTCTTCGGAGTGTTCGCGCTCGCCGTCACCGCGTCCTCGTGCGGTGACGATTCGTCGTCCACCCCCGAACGGCTCGTGCTGGTGGCGTACGACTCGTTCACCCCACCCGAGGGCGCATTCGACGCGTTCACCACGGCCACCGGTATCGAGGTCGAGATCGCGGTTGGTGGCGATGCCGGCGAACTCGTGGCCAAGGCCGCGCTCACTGCAGGTAATCCCGAAGGTGACGTGTTGTGGGGCGTCGACAACACCCTCCTGTCGCGGGCGCTCGACGCCGAGGTCTTCGATCCGTACGTGTCGAAGGCGCACCCGCTCGACGCGTCACTCGTCGCCGCCGGTGCCGACACGGTGACTCCGGTCGACTTCGGCGACGTGTGCGTCAACTACGACATCGCAGCACTCGAATCACTCGGGCTGCCGGCACCCGATTCGTTCGACGATTTGGTCGACCCTGCCTACTCGGGATTGCTCGTGGTTCCGAGTGCGACGTCGTCATCACCCGGCTTGACCTTCCTGCTCGCCACCGTCGCACAGTTCGGCGACGAGTGGCCCGACTACTGGTCGCGCCTGACGGCCAACGACCTACTCGTGGTCGACGGTTGGAGCGATGCGTACTACACCGCGTTCAGCCGCTACGGCGGCGACCGACCGCTCGTGTTGAGTTACGCGTCGAGCCCGCCGGCCGAAGTGTTGTTCGCCGATCCGCCACTGCCAGCCGACGCCTCTGCCCCCACGGGTGTGGTCACGTCCACCTGTTTTCGGCAGGTCGAGTTCGCCGGCGTGCTCCGAGGAACCGATCACGTGGATGCCGCTCGACTGCTCGTCGACTATCTGGTGAGCGACCAGTTCCAATCACTTCTTCCCGAGAGTATTTTCGTGTACCCGGCCAACACCGCGACCGCACTTCCCGATTCTTTCCTTCGCTATGCACCCGAGGTGACGTCACCGTTGGTTCTCGACTCCGCCGTGATCGCCGCTAATCGCACGGCCTGGCTCGAGACGTGGTCGGAGATCGCTCTCCCGTGATCGCCCGCCTGCGCTGGATCGGCGCCACCGTTCTCGTCGCGGTGGCGGTGGTGATACCACTCGTCGGACTGGCCGTCGACTCGCTGCGCGGATCCGACATCACCGCCGCTTGGTCGCGTAGCGGAGTACGCGAGGCCGTGTGGTTCTCGCTCTGGCAAGGCGCACTGTCCACCTTCGCAGCGGTCGTCGTGGGGCTGGCCCCGGCCTGGGCACTGGCGCGATTCGATTTGCCCGGTCGACGTGTTGCGCTCACTGCTCTCACGGTTCCGTTCGTGCTGCCCACAGTCGTGGTGGGTGCCGCCTTTCTGGCCGCACTTCCCGATCGATTCGATCGCTCGGTGTTGGCAATCGTTCTCGCGCACGTCTTCTTCAACGTGTCAGTCGTGGTGCGAACGGTCGTGCCGGCCTGGAGCGCCGTCGATGATCATCTGCTCGATGCCGCGCGCACTCTCGGCGCGTCACCGCTCACCGTCGCGCGCACCGTTGTGTGGCCACTACTGCGTCCGGCCATCATGGGTGCGGCCGGATTGGTGTTCGTGATGTGCGCGACGTCGTACGGCGTCGTTCGTCTGCTCGGTGGACCAGGCCGGTCGACTCTCGACGTCGAGATCTACCGTCGAGCCGTCGATCTGGCCGACGTGTCGGGGGCGACGGTTCTGGCCGTGGCCCAAACTCTCGTGATCGTCGCCCTCTTCGCGGTGTGGTCGCGTTCGGCCACACGCCGTTCGAGCATCACCACCACGCGTCGGCGCCGCGCTCCGATCGCCGTCACCACGGCCGTGTGGACTCTCGTTGCGTTGTTCGCGACCGTGCCCACTGCGCTGGTACTCGCATCCTTCCGCTCGGCATCGGGTTGGTCGACCGCTGGCTGGCGCGCTCTGTTCACCGGCGGAGACGGACTACGGGTTCCGATCGACCTCGGCGACGCGATCGTCAACTCACTGGTGTTCGCCGTCCTGGCGGCGTTGGTGGCGGTTCCACTCGGCGTGGCGCTCGCCCGTGCCGCCGCGTCGTCGTCATCGCGACTGGCCGACTTCATCGCGTCGCTCCCGTTGGGTTCGTCGGCCGTGGTGGTGGGTCTCGGCATCATCGTCACCTACGACACCGGATCGTTCGACGTGCGCGGCGAGTGGTGGCTCGTGCCGCTCGTTCACGCCGCAGTGGCGCTGCCCTTCGTGGTGCGCGCGGTGATTCCGATGGTCGAGTCGATCCCACCCGGTCTGGCCCAAGCCGCTGCCACTCTCGGCGCCTCACCGGGGCGCCGTTGGCTCGACATCGACCTGCCCCTCTTGCGCCCGGCCCTGGCCACTGCATCGGCGTTCTCCCTCACCATGTCGATCGGCGAGTTCGGCGCCACCAGCTTTCTCACCCGACGCGACACCACCACGTTGCCGATCGTGGTCGACACCCTGCTCGGTCGCGCCGGTTCTCTCCCGCACATGACGGCATTCGCCGTGGCTTCACTTCTGCTCGTGCTCACCGTGGTCGCCGTGACCACGGTCGATCGGTCGGTGCGCGCATGAGCCTCGCCGTCGGGTCGCTCGCGGTCACTCTCGATGGTCGTCGCATCCTCCACGACGTGTCGTTGCACGTCGACACCGGTCGCACCCTCGCGGTGTGCGGGCCGTCGGGTTCGGGCAAGACCACGTTGTTGCGCGCCATCGCCGGACTCGTGCCCGTCGACGCCGGACGGGTTGAAGTCGACGGAGCCGACGTCACGGGCACTCCGACCCACCGTCGGTCGATCGGTTTCGTGTTCCAGGACAATCAGTTGTTTCCACACATGAACGTGGAGCGCAACGTCGGATACGGCTTGCGCGTTCTCGGTTGGGACACCACGCGTATTCGAACGCGCGTCGACGAACTGCTCGAACGTGTTCAGTTGAGCGATCGACGCCACCAGGACGTGGCCACGCTGTCGGGCGGAGAGGCCAAGCGAGTGGCTCTGGCCCGGGCTCTGGCCCCGTCACCACGAGTTCTTCTGCTCGACGAACCGTTCACCGGACTCGATCGCCCGCTGCACGATCAATTGGCCGCCATGGTCGAGCGAGTGCTTCGAGACACCGGCACCACCGCGGTTCTCGTGTCGCACGATCCCGCCGATGTGGAGGCCATCGCACAGTCGCGCATCGATCTGCCACCCGCCACCAACGCCCCGTAGCCGAGCGTCCCAGTAGTTTCGTGTCATGTCCTCGGCGCTGCGCATCGGCTTTCTCGGCGCCGGCCACATCGCCACGTATCACTCGAAGAGCCTGCGCCACGCCGCGCGCGACCTGAACATCGACATCGTGCGAGCCGGCGTTCACGACGTCGATCGCTCACGGGCCGAAGCCTTCGCAGCCGCGAGCGGACACACGGTCATGGATTCGGAAGCCGCCGTCATCGACTCGTGTGACGCGGTGTACGTGTGCACGTGGACATCCGAACACCTACGGCTGGCCACCATGGCCGCCGAACAGGGACGGGCGGTGTTCTGCGAAAAACCACTCGCTCCCGACCTCGACTCGGCGCGGCGACTCACCGACGTTCTGGAAACCAGCGGAGTCGTTCATCAAGTGGGTCTGGTACTGCGTCACTCCCCCGCGTATCTATGGGCGCGCGATCTGGTGCGCGACTCTCGCGCTGGCCGCGTGATGACGGTGGTCTTCCGCGACGATCAGTTCATTCCCATTCAAGGTCACTACGCGTCGACCTGGCGGGCCGATCGTGAACGAGCCGGGTCGGGAACTCTCATCGAGCACAGCATCCACGACGTCGACATGCTGCACGCCGTCATCGGGCCGATCGGTTCGGTGAGCGCGCGGCAGGCCCACTTCCACGGCATCGACGGAATCGAGGACGTCGTCACGGCGGCCATCTCATTCGACGGTGGCGCACCCTCGGCCACCGGTTCACTCACCAGCATCTGGCACGACAACTTGTCCCGACCGAGTCTGCGTCGCGTCGAAATCTTCTGCGAGCGGCGCTACATCGCGATCGAAGGCGACTGGTTCGGGCCGGTCACGTGGTCCGACTCCGATGGTTCGTCGGGATCGCTGCAGGGTGACGAACTCGTGGCCGCCACCGCGGTGTTGGTTCCTGGGCACGCCAACCCGGATGCGGCCTTCGTGCAATCGGTTCTCTCCGGCTCACCCGCGTACCCATCGGCGCGGGTCGCGCTGCGCGCACACGAAGTGGTCGATGCGATGTATCGCTCGGCCGCAGTGGGTGGTGACGCGATGGCGGTGGGTGCTCACGCGTTCACGATTCGCCGCGCCACCGTCGACGAAGTTCGACCGTTACGCCTCGACGTGTTGCGACGCGGAATGGCCAATCAAACGGTGACGTTCGACGGCGACGACGATCGTGACACCATTCATCTGGCCGCGTTCGATCACGACGGTCGTTGTGTCGCCACGTCCACCTGGCTCGCGCGGGCGGCCGCCCATCGCCCCGATGCCACGGCCTGGCAACTGCGCGGAATGGCCACCGATCGCACCCTCCAGGGCACGGGATTGGGCGGGCGACTCCTGCGGGCCGGACTCGATGCGGCGCGCTCCGCAGGTGTGCGCACGGTGTGGGCCAACGCGCGCGACGCGGCACTCGACTTCTATCGAGCCCACGGCTTCACCGTGGTAGGTGACGGATTCATCGAAGCCGTCACCCAACTTCCCCACCACGTGGTGGAGATCGATCTCTGAACTCCGTCCGAGTCGACCGACCCGACTCCGCGAGAACATCGGCGCGTCCCACATGACGACGTGCTCGCGCGCTTGGCCGCCCTGATCGCCCATGAACTTCCCACGGCCCGTCGCTGGTCGGGCCCCGACACCTGGCGTGGCCCGCTCGCCGATCAGGTCGATGACGACCTGCATGTGGTCGCGCACCTGCTGTACGACGCGGTCGACGAACTCCGCCGTCTCGAACTCACTCTGGACATCGATCCGCGATGACGTGGCTCGGCGCCGACGTCGATCGACTCCATTCGTTCGGCCTGGCTCTCGAGCGTCTGCACGACGAACTGGTGCCGTTGTCGTCGGTCGACCCCCGCGTGGCCCGCGCTCTCCATCTGGTGGACACCGATCTCGATCGCGTGCGACGCACGTGGCACCAGTTGTCGTACGGACGCATGGCGGCGGTCGAGTTCGATGCCTGGGGTGCCGACGGTGCCGCGTGGTGGACCGAGCGTTTCGTGGCGTCGTCCACCACGGCCGACTCGATCCTGCGGCGGGTGATCGACAACTCGGCCGAGCAGTCGTTCGCCGATCGCATCCGAGCCGATGTGGCTCTGCTCCACGGTGTGAGCGACTTCGCGGTGGTGGCCGACTTCTGGACACGGGCCACCGACCCGAACACGGTCCCGGTCGACATTGCCGGCGCGCGCATTCGCCGACTGCTCGACGCGATCGTGATCCATCGGGCCGATCGATCGATCTTCACCACCCTCGCTGGTCACCAGGCCGCTGTCGAGCAACGCGACCGCGACATCGATCAACTCCTCGCCTTGGTGATCGCCCCGTGGTCACTGCACTTCACCGCTCTAGCGCACGAGTGGGACTGGACGCCGCAGGAGGGTCTGCATCGCCTGCACGAGATGCTGGCGATCCCGGTGGTGGCCAGCGCGGTCGCGGCCGGATTACCCGCGGCGGTCGATCGCGCCCTCACCGATCTCCCCGCCGACGAGTTCGCGCGTCGACGGCGCGTCGACGAGGTCGCAGCCGGATCAGGAGCAACGATCGATGCGGTCGGAGCGGCCGTGCTGGGTCGATCGACTACTCCGCTCGATCGCCTCGACGATCTGGTCGGGCTCGTGCCGTGGGGTTCGTGGGTGTCGGGCGTGGCCGCTGGCACCACCGCGGCGACCATCGTCAACCGACTCGATCATCGAACGCGCGACGAACGAAGCGTGGCTGGCCGAGCGGTCGCGCAGCGCAGCACCTTGGCCACCGTGGCCATGACCGCGGTCGCGAACGATGCGGTGAAACATGGTCGCATCGGCACCTCGGCTCGTCAGGTGAACAACGATCTCGCCCACGAACTCGATCGCACAAGGGTGGCGTTCGATTCGGCTGCCGATCGCGGTGGGTCGTTCGTGCAGTCGGGCGGCACGTCGCCGCTCTGACCGATCAGCCGGTGATGCTCACGTCGGTCGCGAAGCGGATCGAACGCGACGGGTCGGGTTGAACGAGGATCTCGAGGGTCCAGGTGCCGGACGACAACAGCGCCACGCGACCGATGTAGTGATTCGGCCCCGACTCGGTGACTTGCACCGCGACCGGCGGAAGCGACGGATCGGGGTAGGTCATACGCATGGTCACGCTCTCCATGCGTTGCAGAGTTCCGCCACTCGGCGTCAACGACACATGGATCTCGTTCGATCCGACGTTGCCCGGCGTGACCGTGACGTCGGCGATCAGGTCACCTTGCACCAATTGCGCCGAGAAGATGTTGGGTGCGGCCTGAACTTCTGGTGATTCGGCCACAAGCGTGGCGGTGGCCCCCAGAACGAACACGGCCACCGCGACTTCCACCGCCATGAGTCGACGGAGACCGCGACGACGGCGATCGTCGTCGGCGACCGATGAGTCGGTGTCGTTCGCATCCGATGCTTCACCGGGTTCGGCCTGGTGCGTGATCACCAGACGAGCCACGAAACCCAACGTGATCACCACCACGGCCAACGCCACCTTCACGAGCAACCAGCGACCCCACTCGGTGTCGGACAACTGCGTGAGGCCCCCACCCAAGTGCCACGCCTGCCACACGCCAGTAGCAACCGCGAGCGGCATGGCCACGGTCGACACGCGCGAGAACGAGGGCACCACGTCGAGGTTGCGCGTGGCGACGACGGCGAACAATCCACCCACCCATAAAGAAATGGCCGCCAGGTGCACGGCGTCGACCGCCACCGCAACACCGGCCGGCGACGACGCGCTGGCGTGACTCGCCGCCGAGAACGAGACGACGACGGCCGCGCCCACCAAGGCGGTGGACGAGCGCCACCACGACGTGGACAGTCGATTGCGTCGATCGTCGTCGGGTGTGGGCGCCGAACCCAGCATCAACACCACCAACAACGACGCCAGCACGAGGCGGACGATCAGCGATTGGCCGAGCCGCGTGTCGAGAACGTTCGACCACGCGTTCGAGTCGAACGCATCCGACCACGAACCACCGGCGCTGAACGCGCCCTGGAGCAAGAAGTGGCCGAGGGAACCGAGCACCAGTGCCACGAGGCCGGTGCCGATGAGTCGTCGCGCGGCGCGCGCGTTGGCCAACACACCGAGGAAAGCCAGGCCGCCGAGCGCCGCGATCACTCCGAAGTAGGCCAGGAAACGAGCGATGTCGAGTCCGAGGCCGATGCCGGTGGCGGCCGAACGACCCGAGAGAACGTCGCCGATGAGTGCGCCGGCATCGACCGACGCTCCACCCACACCCACTTCGAACGTGAACGCGCCTTGAGCCACGTGCCCATCGGATGACACCACGCGCCAGGCGACCACGTAGAGACCGTCGGCCAAGTCGGGGACTCCACTCGCGACGATGACGGTGGGGTCGTCGGGCGACACGCGGGCGTCGTCGATGGATACGACAGCACCGGTTTGGTCGACGAGTTCGACGGCGCCGTCCTGCGGAGTGACCGGCTCACTGAAGTCGAGGAAGATCTCGGGCGGTGCGTCGTCGAGAACCGCCGACGGCGACGGATCGGACGAGTCGAGACTCGCGTGAGCGCTCGCCGGCGAGGCTCCGAAACCGATTGCCGCCATCGAGGCCAGTGCGACAACAGCGAGACGACGGCGAACGGAGGGCACGCGACAGTCTCTCATGTCGACGTCTCAGCCGAGCAGACGCGCCGGTTCGACACCATCGACGACGAGCCGACCGAGCAGCCAGGCCAATCGCTCGGCCGGTTCGAGTCGCGAAACCTGATCGGGCAGGTGCGAACGACCCATCGACGTCCGAGACACGAACATCATCGTCATGACCCGCAGATCTTCGCGGACGTAGTCGGATGACCAGCACGACGGTCCGTCGAGGTCGAGTTCGGCCAATCCGAGATCGGCGCAGTGCACTTCCACTTCGCGCCACCGACGCAACGGCAGATCGAAAACGGGAACCTCGAGACCCGACACCATGAGCCCCCGTCCGTACCACGCGTCGCGGGCGCGAGCGAAGGCCCCTTCCACCGCGTAGATCGACCGACGCACGCCCTTCACATGATCGCTGGCCGACCGTGTGGCATCACGCTCGATGGCCTCGACCCGCGCCGCCATTCCACCGGGGTATTGCTCGCCGACCTCTCCTGATTCGGCCGCGTCCACCAGTCGCACCATGCTGTCGCCTTGATGCTCGAGATGGGCGAGAACGTGGCCCACCGTCCAGTCGGGCAAGCGAGACGATCGAGCGACCATCTCGTCGGTCAGTTCGGCGAGCGACACGAGAAGGTGTTGATGGGCGCGGGCGAGACCTTCGACGTGTCGATTGAGCACGATCGGATCGAAGGGCGTCTCCACCCGACGAACGGTAGCGGGATGCTCAGGCCAGCGGAGTCGAGCGTCGCGGCACCACGACCACGGTGCCGTCGGGATCACGGTGCACCGAGACCGACACGCCGTAGAACTCCGACAACGTCTCGGCGCGTAGTACTTCGTCGGCCGGGCCCGACGACACGCAATGCCCGTGGTGCAACAGCGCCAGACGATCGCTGTACAAACCGGCCAACGTGAGGTCGTGCATCGCCGACAGCACCGTGAAGCCGTGCTCGCGACGAAGGCGGTCGACGAGTTCGAGGGCCTGCTGCTGATGGCCGATGTCGAGGGCACTGGTGGGTTCGTCGAGGAGCAGGATCGGCGCTTCCTGGGCGAGCGCGCGAGCGATCACGATGCGCTGACGCTCGCCACCCGACAGCGTTCCGAGGCGGCGCTGCGCGAACTCCGACACGTCGAGTCGCTCGAGGATCTGGCGAACCAGTTCACGATCGTGTTTGGTTTCGCTTCCGAAGTAGCTCACGTACGGGTTGCGACCGAGCAACACGTACTCGAACGCCGTCATGTCGTCGGGCAGGGCCGGCGACTGCGGAACGTGCGCGATCAGTTCGGCCCGCCGACGGGTGGAGCGCAAGTCGAGCGACGCGCCGTCAACCGTGATCTGACCCTGGTACTTCACGAGACCGGCAACCGAACGCAGCAACGACGACTTGCCCGCTCCGTTGGGTCCGATGAGGCACAGCCACTCCCCCGGGCGCACGACGTCGGTGAACGAATCGACCGCGACCGAATCACCGTACGAGACCGTGAGATTGCTGAAGGCGAGAGATGTCACCGCATGGCTCCTTGCCGAGAACGAAGAACGATGATGAAGAACGGAGCACCGAGGAAGGCCGTGACCACACCAATGGGTGTTTCGGCCGGATCGGACAGGATTCGGCCGGGCACGTCGGCGACGATGAGGAAGGTCGCCCCCACCATCACCGTGAGCGGTAGTAGGCGGCGATAACTCGCGCCCGCCAGGAAGCGCACGAGATGCGGCACCATGATGCCGACGAAGCCGATGAGGCCGCTCACGCTGACGACAGCCGACGTTCCGAGCGTGGCCGCCACCACCACCGTGAGGCGAATGCGATCGACGCGTGCACCGAGTGACTGTGCTTCGTCGTCGCCGATGCGCATCACGTCGAGCAGTCGCCGATGGGCCAACAACACACCCGAACTCACGATCACGTACGGCAGAACCAGTCGAACGTCCGACCACGTGGCGGTCGACAGCCGACCGAGAATCCAGCTGTACACCTGGCGCACGACTTCGGAGTTGCGCTGCAGGATGAACGTCTGGATGGCCGTGGCCAGCGACGTGACCGCGACGCCGGCCAGAACGAGGGTGGCCGACGCCCGAGCGGCACCGAACGCCGCACCCACGAGATAGGTGAGCAATACCGCGAGCAAACCACCGACGAACGCCGCCAACGGCAACGGATCGATCGGCCACGATTCGGTGGCCGTGCGGTTCACGACGATCACGAGCGTGGCGCCGAGTCCGGCCCCGGCCGCGACACCGAGCAGATACGGATCGACGAGCGGATTGCGAAAGACGCCTTGGTAGC
>VERK01000275.1 GCA_018882725.1 Actinomycetota bacterium
GCTCAGTACACCGCCGGGTTCGGATTCTCTCTCCTGAGCGTCCCGGTCATGGCCCTCGCGCTCGACACCCACGATGCAGTCATCGTGGCGACCTGGCTGGGCCTGATCACGAGTGGGTACCAGGCCATCGAAAGTCGTCGTGCCGTCGATTGGGCCACGGCGCGCCGCCTGCTCGGCGGAACCCTCATCGGCATTCCGATCGGTTTGGTGGTCTTCACTCAAGTCGCCGAGTCGACGTTGCGCCTGATCCTGGGAGTCAGTGTTCTGGCGGCAACGATCGTTTTGGCGCTCGACTTTCGGCTGACCCGCCCTGGAAACGGCCCCGAGTGGATCGCCGGAACCGTGAGCGGAGCGCTGGCTTCGTCGTTGTCGACGAATGGTCCGCCCTTGGTGTTCGTTCTGCAGGCCCGCGGGATGCCCATCATGACGTTTCGAGCCACCTTGAGTCTGGTGTTCACCGTGGCCAACGTCGCGTCCTTGATCGGCTTCTTGGTGACGGGAGAACTGGACGCCGATGTCAGCGTACGAAGCGCACTCGGATTCCCGTGCCTCGTGATCGGGGTCGCCATCGGATCGCGTCTTCGGCGCCGGGTTACTGAGGACAGCGCCCGTCATCTGGTGATCGGACTTCTGGCTCTGGCCGGAGTGTCAGCGATCGCTGCCGCTCTGTGATCAACCGCCACCGAAGATGGTGAGCCACTGCTCTTTCGATTTCGGCTTCAGGACGAAATTGTGGCTCCGCACTTCTTCGAGGGTTTCGGAAGGCGGGGGAGAGTAACGGTGCCCCGGGTAGACGATGGTGGACGACGGCAACGCGTCGAGACGTTGAAGACTCTCGAACATGTCGTCAGGGTTGCTCCCGGGTAGGTCGGTGCGTCCGCAACCATCCAAGAACAACGTGTCGCCGGAGATCAGACATCCGTGAACGTGGAAGCACTGGCTGCCCGGCGTGTGGCCCGGAGTGTGGACGAGGTCGATTTCGACCGATCCGACGCGAAGAGAGTCACCCGCCGAGTGGGCACACAACTCGGTGTCACTCAATCCGGTCGTGCGCGTCACCCACGGAACCTCGTTCTCGTTCACGTGGATAGGAACCTGCACTCGTTCGAGAAGACGAGCGACTCCTTCGATGCGGTAGCCCATCATCGAACCACCCACGTGATCGGGGTGGTAGTGGGTGGCCAACACTCCGGTCACGCGAAGGCCGTCGGCCTCCACGATGTCGACGAGGTCGTCGACGCCGTAGGCCGGATCGACGATGACGCATTCGCCGGCCCGTCGGTCGCCGATCAAGTAGACGAAGTTGGCCATCTGCGTGGCCAACGGATCGCCCGCGGCGAAATCGTGGCCCGAGAGCAGTTGGCGGAAGTAGAGGTCGTCGTCGGCCATCGGCCCTACGCTAACCCCGTGTCGATCGAGCGTTTGACCCGTCTGGAAGCCGGCCAACTCGTGCCGTTCGGTGGCGACCGGGTGGCCGTGGTTTCCACCGATCTCGCGTCGGCGTTCGTCGCCGGTGATCGTCTGGTGGTCGTGCAGGAGACGGGCGACCTCATCAGAATTCCGTCCGATGTTTCGTCCCTGGTCGAATCGGCGGTGTCACGAGCACGACGGGCGTTCACCGAGCTCGCGGGAGTGACCGACGAAAGTCTCGACCTCTTCTACGACGCGGTGGCGGCGGCTCTGACCGACGATCGAGTCATGGTGACGGTCCTCGAAGCCAACCAAAAAGATGTCGACGATGCTCGTTCGCGTGGTCGCTCGACGACTCGCCTCGAGCTCAGCGACAAGATGCGCCGCGACATGATCGATGGCGTTCAGTTGTGGAGACACATCGACGTGCGCCGTGATGCGTCGGTCTCGACGGTTCAACACTCCACATGGACCGTCGAGGAACGACGAGCCCCACTCGGTGTGGTCGCCTTCGTGTTCGAGGGCCGTCCCAACGTCTTCGCCGACGCGACCGGAGTGCTGCGAAGCGGAAACACCGTCGTGTTCCGCATTGGCAGTGATGCGTTGCGTACCGCTCAGGCACTGATGGATGCGGTGGTGAGTCCCTCGCTCGTCGCCGCCGGACTTCCCGAAGGAGCGGTGGTCCTCGTCGAGTCGGCCGAGCGTTCGGCCGGTCACGCCTTGTTCTCCGATCGGCGGGTCGCCCTGGCGGTGGCTCGGGGAAGTGGCGAAGCAGTTGCGCAGCTCGGTGCGGTGGCTCGCCAAGCGGGCGTTCCCGTGAGTCTGCATGGCACGGGGGGCGCGTGGATGGTGATCGCTCCCGACGCCGAATCGTCGGTGATCGAGGCGGTGGTCGACGCGTCGCTCGATCGCAAGGTGTGCAACACGTTGAACGTCGCGTGTGTGATGCGCGATCGGCCCGGCCAGGTCGTCGCCCTGCTGAGCGGTGTACGTC
>VERK01000062.1 GCA_018882725.1 Actinomycetota bacterium
AACTGCGCACCCTTCGGGAAACCAGTGGTTCCCGATGTGTAGAAGATGGTGGCGTCGTCATCGGGGTCGATGTCGGCCGGCGGGAGCGAACCCGGATCGGCCGCGGCCATGATGTCGGTCCAGCGGGTTCCGCCAGCGGGCAGCGCGCGATCGGTGCGCACCGAGATCACGTGAGTGGCCGGCGCGTTCGGAATCTGTGTGAAGCGCTCGAGACGCTCGTCGTCGACAACGAGCACCTTGGGCTTCGAGTCGTTGAGGGCGTACTCCATTTCGGTGGGGGTCCACCATGCGTTCATGCCCACGACCGCCGCACCGAGCGAGACGGTGGCCCAGTAGCCCACGACCCACTCGGGGTAGTTGCGCATGGAGAGGGCGACGCGATCGCCGCGCTGCACACCCTGGCTCACGAGGTAGTGAGCGAGCTTGCGAACCTGCGCGTGAATCTCGTTGTAGGTGTATGACTCGTCTTCGTAGACGATGTACTTCTTGTCGCCGTGGGCTGCGGTGAGCTCCCAGATGAAGCGCATGTTGGGCGGTGCGGCGGCGAAGGTCTTGACCTCCACTCCACGGACGGTGACGGTCGTGACCTCGAAAGGAGATCCGGGACCTTCGATTTCTTTACGGGCGGCGATGTAGTGCTCGATCACGGGATACATCGTGGCCGTTCAACCTCTCCCCAAGCAACGTGTAGAGCCCTAATGGGCGCGAAACCCCGGCAAATTTGCCGGTCTAGTTCCCCAACCCTCGGGCCGGCACCGGAATTCGGAGCAGTTGTTCGGCGATGGTCTCGAAGATCAGTTTCGAGCCCCGGCGGTACACGTGGACGCCGTCATATCGATAGTCGAGATCAGTCGCTTCAGGAGATCCGTCGCACCATTGGTCTGGCCCCTCCACGAAGTGCACTCCGCTCTCGTACGACGCCACCACGTCACGCATCAGCTCGTTGAGATGGGCCGAATGAGAATCATCGCCGCGATCGAGGATCGCGTCGTCCCAACTGTCGACGGGTCGAAAGCAGGGCACTTCGAGCAACGCCACCACTCGCCCGTCGAGAAGCAGAGTGTCGATCGCGAAACGAAGCTGCCGTTCGAAAATCAGGTCGGCGGTCGTCGAGCCGACTTGCAGTGTCATGCCGTCGATCCGAAGATCGAGGACCTCCCATGCTCCGAGTACCACCAACGCGATCTCGGCGTCGTTGTTCTTCGCAGCACGCAACCACCGCTTGGTGAAGTCCCCGCATCCATCGAACGGGCGCCGATACGCACCGTCATTGGCGACTCCAACGCCCTCCACGTACACGCCGCATCCCTGAAGTGATCCGTCGGTGAGGTCGAAGAATGCATCGATGCCATCAGGTCGGTTGACCCACAGCGCGTACGCCTGCGAGTCGCCCACAACGGCGACCCGGCGTGGCAGCGACGGCAAGGTGGTCGTGGTCGTCGACGTGATCGACTCGGGAGCGACCGACGAAGGTGCCGACGGGGCCGTGGTCGTTACAGCCGGAAGCTCGAACGCAACGACCCCATCACTCGTGTCGATGGCAACGTTGCGTGCTTCGATCGACATCAACCTCACCGACGACCCCGTCGCAACGGCCACGGCTGCAATCGCCCCGACAGCGATCGCCCGTCGATCGACTCGCCGCATCCACCCGAACAGCTCGCCGCGTCGAACCGGGGTTTCGATGAATCGGTACACGCCCTCGTTCACCACCGCCGTGGCCACGAGCGCAAGCACGAGGGCACCCAACGAATTGCGGGCGTCGAGAAACACGAACAATGGCCAGTGCCACAAATACAACCCGTACGAGCGACGACCGACTTCAACCAACGGACGCCACGCGAAGGCCCGAGTCAATCGACTCTCGTGCATCACAGCCGCCACCAAGAACGCGCTCGCGAGAGTCGCTCCAATCATGCCTCCGCGATACAAGGCGATCGAATCGACTTTCTGGGTCGCGAACAACGCGATCAGCACTGCCGCAGCTCCTCCGCCGGCGAGCGAAGAGCGAGAACCCAGCAACGCGGGTCGGTGGAACCACGTCCACGCCAGTGCCGCTCCCACGAGCAATCCGGATGACCGCGACAACGTGCCGAGGTAGAGCCAGTTGATTCGAAAGGCCTCACCATCACGGACCCACGCCGCGGCAAAGATCATCACGAAGAGTGCAGTTGCGCCGCACACCAAAGCTCCACGTACCCGCCGACGCAAAAGCCACGTCGCGATGATCGGCCACACGAGGTACCACTGCTCTTCGACCGCGAGCGACCACAGATGACGTAACACCGGCAACACGGTGGCCGCGAAGTACGGCTCGTCGATGCCGTACACCTGCCACCAATTCGAGACGTAGAAGATGGAAGGCAAGACATCGCGCCGGAAGTCGGCCGCCGATTCGGTGTGAACGAACGACGACACCAACAGAACCGCGAACAACATTGCGGCGAGGGCGGGAAGCAGCCTCCGAGCGCGACGCAACCAGAATCGGCGAAGGCTCACGCCTCCCGACTCGTGGTATTCACCCAACAGCAGAGCTGTGATGAGAAATCCGCTCACCACGAAGAAGACTTCGACCCCGAGGAATCCCCCCGGGATCCAGGACAGGTGAGCGTGGTAGAGGATGACCGCGATCACGCTCACGGCCCGCACGCCGTCGAGCGCCGGGCGATACCCGAGCCGTGTCGTCATCGAGGAATGATCAGGCGGTGGCGGCCTTGGCCAAGTTGTCGAGGGTGACTTCCATGTTGGCGCGATTGTGCGCCGCACGATCAGCCACCCCGCTCACGACTTTGCCGAGGCGCGACATCAACTTGCTCCGATGATCGATCCAGGAATGCGTCACGCGCGAGCCGGTCGCGGTCGGCTCGACCTCGTACACCCAATCGCACCAACTGTTCTTGCCCACCATGAGCGCGAACGCGAACTTGCGCGGAGCATCGAACTCGACGACTTTCACCTTGGTCGACCACGACCTCTTGCCGTTCTTGTTGCGCCCCTTGAACTCGACTCCCACGGCCGGACCGGTGGCTCCACCGAGCCATTCGCCACCTTGGTTCTCGGGTGACCACTCACCCATTCGCGGAAGGTCGGTCACGAGCGACCACACGCGGTCGACAGGTGCGGTGATTTCGCGGACGACGGAAACGGGTTGTGCCATGCGGCCAGTCTGACACAACCGCCGACGGCTCAGGCGGTGAGTGTCTCGACCGGATCGATGCGCCAACCACGCCCGTGCACACCGTTGTGCAGCCACTGTCTCAGTTCGCGCGTGGCCAGAACGTCGTCGGCGTTGTAGCGAAGCAACTTCTCCCCCATCACCCCACGCTCGGGATTCGTGGCGTCGCAGGCCGCGCGATACCAGATGATGGAGTTGGCGCCGCTCGCGTCGTCGGCGTTCCATGAGAAGCCCGACAGCGGAGCGAGAACCTTCAGACCGAGAGATCGCGTGGGCCAATGAAGCTGTTTGGCGATCTCGTGCATGTCGACCCACCACTCATTCGAGGGCAGAGCGCCGATGTCGTCGACTGAAGGCACACCAGCTACCTGCGGATGACGCGCGGCTGCCTCTTTCATGCGCGGAATCTCGGCGAAACCACCCGAGTAGCAATACACGGCCACGGTGCGACCGGCCGCGTGAGCGCTGGCCACGGTGTCGTGTAGCCAGCGCCAGAAGTCGGCCAGTAATCGACCCTCGGTCGACGGATCGGAACGGTCGTACGTGTGGAACGACCGGTACGCGCCATCGGTCCAGGTGTGATCGTCGACGCGCTCAGAGACATGGAGTCCGTACATGTACACGATGTCGTCGTTCTCGATGTCGAAGTCGATCTCGATGTCGGCCCGCGGAACCGTGAACCCCGACGAACCGCGCTTGAAGTAAGGCCGGCCGTCATCACGCAGGTACACCCGAGCGGTGTCGATATTGGCGCCGAGAGCCGCATACTTCGGCACGGGATTGGAGTCGATATTCACCGGATCGAGAGCCGCAAGTTGCGGGATGGTTTCGATCCCACCCTCGGCCAACTTGCGAACCTGAATCACGCCCACGCCCTGCAGGAGCGACACGTGGCCCTCGGCGATGAGTTCGGACTCGCACACGTCGTGCCACCGGCACTTCTTGCACTCGTCGCGATACACCGGACGCGTATGACGATCCTGTCCATTGCGCATCGCCTCGATGGCGGCCCATCGCTCGTCCCACTCGGCCTGAGCCTGGGCGATGAAGCTGTTCTTGCCGTCGTCGAGAAGTCGCCACACAACTCGTTTGTCGGACGAAATGGTGGCGCCGATGGGATCAATGGCGGGGGCATGGCCCATGTCGCTCAAGATGAGCCAGTAGTGCGCGAGTTGCAGCGAGTGATCGGACTTCGCCTTGCCGTTGCCGAGGTCGGCATCGGTCGCGTTCTCGAGCCATGGCGCGTCGAGCGCACCGACCGGCCACGCCTTGGCCTTCGAATCGCCCTCGAGTGGCTTGGAGTTCTTCACGTCGACCGGCAGGTAGGCCCACTGGCCATTGCTCATGGGTGACTCGCCGTGACGCACCAACACATCGGGGCGACCACCGCGGTGATTGATGACCGGCAAGGAAGCACCGATGATCACCTTGTCACCGCGCGCCATGGCCTGCAGCGTTGCGGCATCGGGGTCGTCGAACAAGCGCATCGACGACACCTTGTGCAGACGGGCGAGTTCGACGAATACCTCCTCCTCGAACTCGAGGCCCTCGTCGAACATCATCTGCTGCTGCTCGTCGACCGGTAGCAATGCCAGACCCTCGTAGCGGGGGTCACGGTCGTTCACTTCGCGATGCGAGCAGCCCACGATGAATCGCGAGCCGCCCACGTCACCGACGCGCGGAATGAATTCAGACAACGAGATCACGCTCCTCGTGATACTTCCAGAATGCGGTGTGCTGGGCGTGGCCTCGCCCGACGATGTCGTGGCAACCAAGTGCTTGATCGGCACTCGGCAGATGCGAATTGAGCGTGCGGCCCACGTTGTCGCGCGTGACGAAGAAGCAGGCCGACCGATGCCGCGACGCCATTACACACAGACGTCCGGTCTCGAGATCGAACGAACTCGGCCGAGCGACTCCCGACAACGGGTGAACGGCGATCATGACCGGTTTCTGCAAGCCCTGCCAACGCTCGGGAGTGGTGACACGAATGCCCTTCTTTCCGCGCAACGTTGCGGGCAGCGCGTTCTCGATGGCCGTGTTCATGAGATTGTGCGTGGACACGATGCCGATGTCGGCCGCCGCGAGTTCGCGCGGCTTCTTGGCCTCGCCATCATCGGCCGCGTACACACATTCGAGTTCGAGCAACCGCACCGCCAGGCGCGCCACCACTTCGGCTAGTTCGACGTCGGGTTCGGACGCGGCATCGTTACCGTCGGACGGATGCGTGAGCACGACCGTCGACGACTGACCGAGCTTCTCGATCGCACGGTCGGTGGCACGCGACGAATCGAGCGAGCGACTTGGCCGCAAGAAGCGCTCCCCCGGCTGGGCGTGCGCGCCAAACGTGAAGTCGTAGAAGGTCTGCACCAACGAAACCGAGTCGTGCGGCAGACGCCAACACGTGTCGAGTTCGAGCACGGTGGTGATGTTGCGGAGTTCGGGATTGCGCAAGATGACGTCGGGGGCCGGGCGATGCGGCGCCACCGGCGACACCTCCCAACGATCGACGTCGATGGTGACCACCGGCGGAATCTGGCCCGGATCGCCGATGAGAACGTAACGAGCCGACACGTCGCGCAACGTGAGTAGATCGGCCCACGTCATCTGCCAGGCCTCGTCGACGAACAAGACGTCATAGCTCTGATCGAAGGCGGAGATGGCCAACTTCGACACCGTGCCCACGACGATGGACGGACCAATGGGCAGCTGATCGACCTTCGACAGAATCTCCACATTGCTCGCCACGGTGCCGCTGTAACGGCCCGACGAGAACCGCACGACGTGAGCCTTCGGGTAGGCCCGAGCGATCTGTGCGCACAGATCGTCGACTTGGTTGTTGGTTTGGGCCGCCACCACCACACGCAGGTCGGTACCCACCACGGCGGCGAGAGTTTGCACGAGGTTGAACGACTTACCCGATCCGGGAGGAGCCTTCACCACGCACAACCGATCGTTGCCGTACAAGAACTCCTTGAGTTGCGGAACGACGCTCACGAGTCGGCCTCCACCGTCTCGAAGACGGCCCCGTCGTCGTCGAACGCGGCATGTCGCGCCGGCGGCGCCTTGAGGAGCAGAGTGATGTCGTTGTCGACACCTTGACGTGCCATCGTGATTCGGTTGCGCATGATGTTGGTGGGCTGGTCGAAGAGAAAGACCAGTTCCGTGCCGCGCCACTTTGTGCTGTCGGAGGCCCAGGTGTTCGGACCGGGAATCTTCTTCGCCAACTTCCAGCCCGGGGTGAGCGTCATGGTGCGTTCGTCGAGATCGACGCCGGTAACGGTGAGGGTCATGGACGGGCGACCCGCGATGGCGAGAGTTCGTCCGGGCTCGATAGTGGTGAGATCGGGGTACGAATACGAGACGAGCCATTCGGTCACCGAGTTCGAACGAACGGTGGCCAGAACACCATGACCCTTGGCCAGTTCTTCGCGCTGGAGTTCGCGATCGCCGTGCATGAGAAGGACACGCGAGATCTCATCGTCGGCCACACGAGCCTGGAACGAACCGCTCGCGCTGCGCGCGTTGTGATCGGTGAACACGTTGGGCCAGAACGCCTGTAGCCCGGCGTTCTCGTTGAGCGCACGATTGCCCCACGCGTGGAAGAACGACCGAGCACTATTGGCGACCAATTCGGCCAGGCCTGCGTTCGCGGCCCGGCGATCGCGCCGTAGCTCGGTGATGGCCGTCGCCGTGAGATTCCACCGGCGCAGTAACTCGGGTTCGAGCGCCACACGAATGCTCTGTGCCGTCTGCTCGGAGTGTTCGCTCCCCCACTCGGCCACCAGCGGGGCGACGTCGCGCCGTTCGAGTTCGGGGTCGAGCACGGTCGACACCGAATCACGTTCGGCCTCGTGAGCGGTGGTCCAGCGTTCGTCGCGCGAACGACCTCCGCGCAACCAGCCCAGCAGATGACCGAGGTGGGCCTGACGAATCGATGCCGTAGGAAACACATACGCGGAACGCAACGCATCGACGGCCGACATCACCACTTGCTGACCCGGCCGCTGCGCCTCGATGAACAACGCGTTGCACACATTGCCGAGAGCATTGAGCACACCCACCTGGGGGTGGTTCCACTTCGTGCGGGCGTAGGCCGCGGCGAGGAAGTGCAACATCTCCAGATGCGTGGGACCGGGCAGCCAGATCTGGCGCAACGACTGCACTTGATAGCCACCCGGACCGTCGTCATCGAAACTCGGATGGCGAAAGTGCGCGAGAAGAACGGGAGCGACCTCGACCATCATGTCGGCCACGAGTTGGCGGTTGCGCGCTTCGGGAACCGTGAACACAGTCGGACCCGAGGCCAACGTTCCGATAGCAACGCCCCACGGGCGGGACTCACCGCCCATCCGCAAGAACGACACCACGAGCACGTCGTCATCATCGGCCACATGTGTGTTGATGACGGCTCCGCGCGGTGCGGGCTTGCCATCGTGCCAGGCCTTGATACGGCGAATGGTCTCGAGATCGTTGCTCACGGGAGCACCGGTAATCCGTCGTTGAGGCGTGCGAGCAGATCGCGTTCGACTCGCGATGTGGGCTCGGCCCCGTCGAGGAGTTGATCGACCCGCGCGAGCGAGATTCCATCGAGGAACCGTTCGACGTCGTCGCCCAACACCACGCCGCGTCCCTTCTGGAGTGCGAGTGAGTAGCAGAACTCGGCTCGCTCGCAGAACGACAGACACGAATCCTGGAAGAACGTGTTGGCGTGCCGCACCAGATCGATGAGCGAATCAGGATCGTCGTCGTCACCCGCGTCGTACTCGCCGTTCAGGAGCTGCGCCGAGTCTTCCATGAGCTCGAATCCGCGGCGAGCGCGTTCGAGTTGATAGCGAAGGTCTTCGCCGCTGCGAACGCTCGGCTGATTGGAGCCTGGATACGTGAGCACGAGGAAACCCTCACGCGACACGTGAACGCGGTCGGCCAGACCGAGACCCGCGAGCGTGACCTCGAGCGCGTGCACGTACAAGCCCATTTGCGCGCGAGCGGCGGCCAGATCGGAACGCGACGTATGGCCACCCTGATCGGCGTACGTCTTGATCTCGCCGACGGCGATGACGGGCGTGCCGCTGTGGGCCTGCACCGCCAGCACGTCGATGATGAGCAGAGCCTCGGGCAGCATGATTCCGCGCGGAATGCGCACCGTGAGGCTCGACACCGCGCCGTTGAACACGCGGCCATCGGCGAGCGCGGTGAGGAACTCGTGGCCCATCAGCACCGCGGCGTCGAGATCGGCCACCGAGCCCCCGTTGGCTGCGATGCGATGGTCGGCGAAATCGGCCGACAGCGACGTGATCACATCGGCACGCTGCAGTGCTTCGATGAGCAACTCGCCCTGGTCGCGAACGAGGCCGGCCTCGAAAGAATTGCCGCGGGCCAGTGCGAACACCGACTGCCCTTCGCGTGGAGCCTTGGGGTTCTCGCGCCGGGCGACCACGCCCATCTTCACGTTGTGCACGGCCGAGATGACATTGGCGTGGCACTGGGGGTTGCGGGCCCACTGCTCGAAACGGCGCCGGGTTTCTCGTTTGGCGCGCTCGTTCTTCATGGACACGTGAACGAAAGTACTACCGGGGTGTGTGCGCCCGGCCGGGGGCGCTAGCCGGCCAGTTCGGCGACCAGGGCTTCCACGCGACCGCGGATGTCGTCGCGGATCCTCCGCACCACCTCGAGAGACTGCCCCTTCGGGTCGTCGAGGGGCCAATCCACGTAACGCTTGCCCGGTACGTACGGGCAGGTGTCACCGCAGCCCATTGTCACGACCACGTCGACGCGGTGCAGTAATTCGTCGGTGAACTTCTGCGGGGTGAACCCCGCGATGTCGATGCCAACTTCACGCATCGCGTCCACCGCCATCGGGTTCACGTGATCGGCCGGCTCGGAACCACCCGAGTACACGTCGATGCGGCCAGCACCGATCGCACGCGCGAAACCGGCCGCCATCTGTGAACGACCGGCGTTGTGAATGCAGAGGAACAAGATGCCGGGCACGACGTCACGCCTTGGTGCTGAAGAGAACTCGGCAGAAGCCGAAAGCGACCACGCCACCGATCAGCTGCACGAGTGCGAACATCGGCCACGACTCGGGAGCGATACCTGCGAACGAGTCGGAGAACATACGGCCGAAACCCACCGCCGGATTGGCGATGCTGGTGGACGACGTGAACCAGTACGCGCCGGTGATCCAGGCCGCCACCAACGCGGCCACGTTGGCGCGTGCGGCGATGCCACCGCGAATGATCAACAGCAGGCCGACCACCGCGACCGCTTCGGAGAACCACTGCGGGCCGCCGGTGCGAATCTTCGACGATGTTTCGAACACAGGATGGGCGAACATCGCGTTCGCGATCCAGCAACCGACCGTTGCTCCGGCGAATTGCGCGACGATGTCGGCCACCAGACGAAGCGGGTTCGAGTCGCGATCGAGGAAGTGACCCACGAGCGTGACCACCGGATTGAACGATGCGCCCGAGATCGGCGCGAAGATCGTGATGAGTCCGAGCAATGCGCCGCCTGTGGCGATGGCGTTGGCGAGCAGTTGCACACCGACGTCGTCGGTGAGATTGGTGGCCATGATGCCCGAGCCGACCACCGCCATGACGAGGAGAGCCGTGCCGAGGAACTCGGCGATGTGACGTTTCAGAATCACGAGTTCTTCAGCAGCAGGTGTCGGGGCCGCAGGCGTTGCCGTTGGCCTCGACCATCAGCAACGGCTTCTTGCCGAGGTTGACAGTGGAGGTGGCGAGCGACGTGTCATTGGGGGCATCGTCGAGAACCGTGTACCACTCCCACGGCACCTCACCAGAGTTGATCCAGACCTTGTCCTGCACGGCGAAGCAGCACGTTTCGCTCTCGTGCACCGAGATGTCGAAACCCTGGGCGCGCGCATCGTCGATCTTGGCCGCCACGTGGTCGGGCGACTCGAGTTCGACACCGACGTGGTTCATGGTGCCGGGCTGGCCGTGGCCGGCGATCAGCACCAATTTGAGCGGCGGGTTCTCGATCGCGAAGTTGGCGTAGCCGTCTCGGACTTTGGCCGGACCGACGCCGAACATCTTGGTGTAATGCTCGATCGCGGCGTCGAGGTCGCCCACGTTCAGAGCCAGTTGCACCCGTGCCATCACGACACCCCTTTCACCTTGGGGAAGGACGTTCTCAGCCTAGAAGGGGCGAGACGGGGCGCGTATTAGCCTGGGTGAACAGGGGGTTAAACATGACCTACGGGGGCGAACGGATCGACTGGGAGCCGGTCAAGAATTGGGTGACCGACTGGGACTGGCTCGACGACGGTTGGGGCGAGAACGCCATCGACATCTGGAACGACGTGCGCGAGCAGTGCCCAGTTGCGAGCACCGAGCGGTACGGCCGTGCGT
>VERK01000276.1 GCA_018882725.1 Actinomycetota bacterium
CTCCAGGACCGCGACGACCGAGTTGGTGGTTCCGAGATCGATACCGACTGCCTTGGGCATGGTGGTGAACCTCTCATGGGGTCCCGGTAGGCCGACCTGCCGGGTTCGGGGGTGTTGGACCGACGCAGATTTCCCGGGGGGATCGGAAACCTGCGTCGGTGCGTGTCAAGTTAGCCCGGGTCGGCGGCAGGGGCAACCTGGAAAACTCAAATCCTTAGTCAACATGACTCAAGTCATGCTCCCCTACTGACAGATCGCGGCCGATCAGCCACAATGACGACATGACCAGCCACGATCTCGTGATTCGCCAGGCCACCGTCGTCGATGGGACCGGAGCCCCGGCTCGAACCGCCGATGTGGCCGTGACCGGCGGGGTGATCACCGAGGTCGGGTCGTCTCTGGCCGGACGCGGCCACCGGGAGATCGACGCCGACGGGCTCATGCTCACGCCCGGTTTCGTCGACATCCACACCCATTTCGACGGCCAAGCCACCTGGGATCCGGTGCTGGCCCCGTCGAGCATCCACGGCGTCACGTCGATCGTGATGGGTAACTGCGGAGTCGGCTTTGCACCAGCCATGCCCACACCCGAAGTGCACGACTGGTTGATCGGGATGCTCGAAGGTGTCGAAGACATTCCGGGCACCGCGCTGGCCGAAGGGCTCACCTGGGACTGGGAGACCTTTCCCGATTATCTCGACGCACTCGATCGTCGTCAGTACGCCATCGACGTCGCCACCCAAGTGGCCCACGCTCCCCTGCGTGCGTACGTGATGGGTGAACGCGGTGCCGACCCCAACGAGGCACCGTCAATCGACGAACTCACGCGAATGGCGGCCGCAGTTCGCGAGGGCATGCGCGCCGGTGCCCTCGGCTTCACCACCAGTCGCACCTTCGTGCACCGCACGCGTGACGGCGACTTCCTCGGTACTCGCTTCTCATCGGCTGACGAACTCATCGCACTCGGAACCGCGATGGCCGAGAGCGGAAGCGGTGTCATCCAGCTCATCTCCGACGCCTACCAGTCGACCGACACCGACTACGCGCGCGCCGAGATGGACCTGATGGCGCATCTCGCCCGTTCCACTGGTCGGCCGTTGTCGATGACGGTTCAGCAGCCCGAGATGCTGCCTGATCGTTGGCGCGAAATGGGCGAGTGGGTCGATCGCAACGTGGCCAAAGGCGCCAAACTCGCGACCCAAGTGGCTGTGCGCCCGATCGGAATCCTGCAGGGTCTCACCGCCACGGCCAATCCGCTGCTCGTGTGCCCGAGTTACCAGGAGATCGCTGGACGACCGTTGCCCGACGTGGTGGCGGCACTGCGCGATCCGGAGCGCCGTTCGCGCATCGCAACCGAGCATGCCGCAGCGATGGAGAAGCTCGAAGGACTGGCCGCCGATGTGTTCGGCTCGTTCTACAAACTCTTCCCGATGGAAAACCCGGTCAACTACGAGCCGAAGAAGTCCGACTCGGTGGCCGCACGCGCACAAGCGGCTGGTCGTCCGGTGATCGAATTCCTGATCGACTTGATGATCGAAGAGAACGGCAATCGCCTTCTGTACAAGCCGCTGTTCAACTTCTCGCACGGCAATCTCGACGACGTGCGCGAGATGTTGCTGCGCAAGAACGCGGTCATCGGTTTGTCGGATGCTGGTGCTCACTGCGGCGCCATCAGCGATGGCAGCTTCCCCACGACGGCGCTCGCTCTCTGGACTCGTGATCGTCACGAGGATGGTCGTCTGCCCATCGAACTGATGGTGAACCACCTCACGCAGCGCACGGCGAGTCACGTGGGCTGGTTCGATCGCGGCGTGGTGGCGCCGGGTTATCTGGCCGATCTCAACCTGATCGACATGAACACACTCGCCGCGGCTCCTCCGCACATCGTGCACGACTTGCCGGCTGGTGGTCGTCGTCTCGTGCAAGATGCGAGTGGCTATCGATTCACCATCAAGGGTGGCGTGGTCACTTTCCAGGACGGCCAACACACGGGCGAGTTGCCCGGTCGTCTGGTGCGCGGATCACGTAGCGCGCCGCGCTGACCATCACCCGACGCGAAGGTCAGGTCGGCACGGAGAAAAGACTGCCCGCCCGAACTTGTCGCGCGTACGCGCCATCGAGGGCCATCAACTGATCGTGAGTTCCCTGCTCGACGATTCGCCCATCGTCGAGAACCACGATCCGATCGGCGTCCTTGATGGTGGAGAGACGATGGGCGATCACGATGGCAGTGCGACCGCGCATCGCATCGTCGAGCGCGCTCTGGACGAGAGCCTCGTTCTCGTTGTCGAGGTGACTCGTCGCCTCGTCGAGGATCATGACCGCCGGATCCTTCAGCAGCAGCCGAGCGATCGCCAGGCGTTGCTTCTCGCCGCCCGATAGTCGATAGCCGCGCTCA
>VERK01000277.1 GCA_018882725.1 Actinomycetota bacterium
GACCGCCCAACAACCCAGATCGATCGACCAAGCGACCTTCAACGACGACAGGTCGACGTCACGACGAGCTGTCGGCTGAAGAGCCGGATGAAACGAGTACGGATCGCGCAGCGACGGCCCCTGCGTGGCGAGCAGGAACTCCCACGCGTCGTCCACACTGCGTGCGAGTGGTCCGTGATGCGAGATCAGATCCCAGAGGCCGGGCAAGACGTCCATCGGAATGCGGCCGAGTGACGGTTTGAGTCCGACCAGTCCGCACCAGGCGGAAGGAATGCGCACCGAACCGCCCATGTCGGAACCTTCGGCCACCGCGACGCAACCCGACGCGACGGCCGCTGCCGAACCGCCGCTCGAACCTCCGGTCGTCCGCTCGGGGTTCCACGGATTGCGCGTGGCACCGTGCAGAGGGTTGTCGGTGATTCCGGCATGGGCGAACTCCGGTGTGTTCGTGCTGCCGATGATCACTGCGCCGGCATCGAGCAATCGTTCGACCACCCATCCGGTGGTGTCGGCCACGTGCGAAGCGTGAGTTCGTGATCCGAGTGTGAGCCGGTGGCCTTCCCAGGGTGACGTGTCCTTGATGGCGACGGGAATACCGAACAACGCCCGGCCGTCGTGGGATCCGAGTGTGCGAGCCCGTTCGCGTGCTTCGTCGGCCCAGATCTCCACGAAGCAGTTCAGCGACGGTTGAACCTCGGCCGCCCTCGCCAACGCGTCGTCGACGATCTCCAGAGGCGATGCCTGACCCGAAGTGATGAGTTCGCGCTGACGAGCGATCGTCGCGAACGTTGACTCGCCCATCGACGCGTTCGTCAGCCCTTGATGAGATCGGCGTACAGCGGAAGCACCATCGGCGGACCGCTCACCAAGAACGTGGTGATGCAGGTTTCCTTCCAGCGGTCGAGCTCACCCTTGATCTTGTCGGGCGGGCCGACGAGGGCGACATCCTCGACCACGGCGAGAGGAATCGCGGCCGCTGCTTCGTCCTTCTTTCCAGCGAGATAGAGATTTTGCACCTTGAGGGCGACGTCCTCGTAGCCCATGCGCGCGAACACCTCGAAGTGGAAGTTGGCGCCACGCGCACCCATGCCGCCGGCGTACAGCGCGAGGAACGGGCGCACCATGTCGGCGCACTTCTCCACGTCGTCGCCGGGCACGATCAAGATGGTGGTGGCGACTTCGAAGCGGTCGGCCTTGTTCGATTCACCCGACTTGGCGAATCCCTCGTTCAGGCACTTGCGATAGAAGCCGTCTTCCTTCGGCGAGAAGAAGAGTGGCAACCAGCCGTCGCAGATTTCGGCCGACAACGCGACGTTCTTCGGGCCCTCGGCACCGAGGAAGATAGGGATCTCGTTGCGCAGCGGATGCACCGTCGACTTGAGCGGCTTGCCCAGACCGCGGCCATCCGACTTGGTGTAGGGAAGGTCGTAGAACTCGCCGTGGTGCTCGATCGGCTTGTCGCGGCGGATCACGCTGCGCACGATCTCCACGTACTCGCGCGTGCGCGCGAGCGGCTTGCCGTAGGCCTGGCCGTACCAGCCCTCCACCACCTGTGGTCCGCTGACACCGAGACCGAGGATGAAGCGACCGTTCGAGAGGTGATCCATGGTGATGGCCGCCATCGCGGCCGCGGTTGGTGTGCGTGCGTTCATCTGCATGATCGACGTTCCGAGACGGACCTTCTCGGTCTGCGATCCCCACCACGCGAGTGGCGACAACGCATCAGAACCATAGGCCTCGGCCGTCCAGACCGAATCGAAGCCGAGTCGCTCGGCTTCCTTCACTCCCTCCAGCGCACCCTTGGGCGGACCCGCCGACCAATAACCAGTTGAGTAACCGAGCTTCAACTCTTTCGACATGAGGACATGGTGGCACCACTCGCTCCGGAGCGTGTAACCGAAACCACTACTGGACGCGCACTGGCGCGATCGGTCAACTCGGGTCGAACGTGAGCGGCATCTTCTCGGGGCCGTAGATCGCCGTCGTGGACGGCTTCCAGGTGACCGCACCATCGATCTTCAGGTTGCGCATGCGCTGCGCCATGATCACCAGCGCCTCTTGCTGTTCGGCGCGAGACAGGGCTGCGCCGAGGCAGTAGTGAATTCCGGAACCGAACGTCATCTGGGGCTGGCCCGATGGTTCGCGCCGAATGTCGAACGTCTCGGGATCGGGGTACACCGTCGCGTCGCGGTTGGCGATCGCCAGGGCCGGAGCCACGAACGAGCCCTGCGGGAACAACACGCCTTTGTATTCGATGTCGACACTCGCGATTCGACCGGTGCTACGCACCGCACCGAAGTAGCGCATCGTCTCCTCCACGGCGCGCGGAGCCAATTCGGGTTGCTCGGCCAGGAGTTTCCATTGGTCGGGGTGATCGGCGAACAGTGCGATCG
>VERK01000063.1 GCA_018882725.1 Actinomycetota bacterium
CTGCGATCGGCGGTGCAGTCGCGCGCCGACGAGTTCGGAAAGCTGCGGTCGACTCTTCTGCACACAGATGATGTCGACGGCGATGCATTCGATCGCGCGTTCGCTCGTGCGATCGAGACGCCCGCGTCGACGCGTCTACGCACCATCGTGCTCGGAGCGGCCGCCGCCGCCATCACCGTGGTGGTCGCGCTGGGTGTGGTCGCGACCTCACGCGACGACAATCGCGATGGTCGCGACGACTTCGCTGAAGCACCGAACGCATCCGTCGCTGTCGAAGCGAACCCGACTCCGGCTGCCGAAGCCAAGTCGCAGACCGATCTGGCCGCGGTGCCAGACTCTGTACTGGCCACACCGATGCAGACCCCATCCGTGGCGGGAGCCGTTGGTGGTGCCAACAGCGACGTGACGATGATCGTCGACATGGTTGCTCTCGGAGCGATCGCCAACGAATGGTGGGTCGTTCCCCCGTCGCTCTCCGACCTCTCGGCGTCGTGCCCACTGGCCGAAGGGTCGCAATTGGTGGCGGGTTCGTTCACGTTCGCCGGCCAACCCGCCGAGATTCACTACGACGAAACCGGAATCGCCGTGTTCTCCGTCCCTGAGTGCACCAAGATGGCCAGCGTCGTGCGCTGACGAAGCGTCTGGCTAGCCTCGCACCATGGCTGCCAATCCGTTGAACGACCCGAAGTGGGCCGAGAACATGACCGACACGATCGTGTCGACCGTCGACAAGGTTCGAGATCGCACCACCAAGCCGATCGTGATGGCGGCCCGCGGTGTGGTGTTCGGTCTGCTCGCTGCGTTCCTCGGCTTGTTCATCGCGGTCATCGCGTTGGTCGGCGCACATCGCGGCGTCATCAACTTCCTCGAATGGCCACTCGACCATGACACCGCAGTGTGGGTCGCCTACCTCGTGCTCGGTGGAATCCTGTGCCTGTTGGGTTCGGTGTGCATGATCAAGCGTCAGTCGCAGGACGGCGTGTGATGGGTCAGCACCACAAGGTCATCATCATCGGATCGGGTCCGGCCGGACTCACCGCCGCCATCTACACGGCACGAGCCAACCTCGCGCCGTTCGTCATCGAAGGTGAACCGTCGAGTACGAGCGATCAACCCGGCGGACAGTTGATGCTCACGACCGAGGTCGAGAACTTCCCCGGATTCCCCGAGGGAATCATGGGCCCCGAACTCATGGGTCGATTCAAGGAGCAGGCGGCCCGTTTCGGTGCCACGTTCCTCACCGCCAAGGCGACCAAAGTCGAGTTCGGCGAGCGCCCGTTGCGCGTTCATGTGTACGGCGACGTGCACACCGCCGACTCGGTGATCGTTTCCACCGGAGCCCAGAGCCTGATGCTCGGACTCGAGGCCGAAGAACGACTGATCGGTCACGGTTTGTCCACCTGCGCGACGTGTGACGGCTTCTTCTTCCGTGGCAAGGAGATCGCCGTCGTGGGTGGCGGCGACTCGGCCATCGAAGAGGCAACATTCCTCACCAAGTTCGCCTCGAAGGTCACGCTCATCCATCGTCGTGACTCGCTGCGCGCGAGCAAGATCATGCAGGATCGCGCGCTCAGCAACCCGAAGATCGAAATGCGCTGGAACAGCGCGGTCACCGACTTGATCGGCACCGAACAACTCGAGGGCATCATGCTCACGGACACCGTGACCGGCACAACGAGTCGCATGGACGTGTCAGGATTGTTCATCGCCATCGGACACCGCCCGAACACCGACGTTTTCAAGGGTGTTCTCGACATGGAGGACAGCGGATACCTCGTCACGAGGCCCGACTCGACCTACACCAACATTCCCGGTGTTTTCGCCTGCGGCGACGTGAAGGATCACGTGTATCGCCAGGCCATCACGGCGGCGGGCTCGGGCTGTATGGCAGCCATCGACGCCGAGCGTTGGCTCGAAGCGCAGCACTGACGGCCCCGCTGTAATCTGATCGCCAGAACGCGATCGACCCGGTTCTCACTGGGCGAAAGGACTTGTCATGGCCGAAGGAATCGTCACCCTCACCAGCAGTACGTTCGACGAGACCGTGAACTCGTCGAACACTCCCATCGTGGTCGACTTCTGGGCCGAGTGGTGTGGACCGTGCAAGCAGATCGCTCCGATCCTGAGCGAGATCGCCACCGAAAAGGCTGGTCAGGTCACCATCGCCAAGTTGAACGTCGACGATCACGGCGACATCGCCATGCGGTACAACGTCATGAGCATCCCCACACTCCTGGTGTTCCACGGCGGTGAGCTCAAGAAGCGCATGGTGGGCGCCAAAGGCAAAGGACAACTCCTGCAGGAGTTGGAGGAATTTCTCGGCTGATGGCCCTGTCGCCCGGTGATTCGGGCGAGGCCGTTCGGCAGCTCCAGAGCCGTCTCGGCGCCGCCGGCTTCCTTCCCACCTCGGGTGTGAGCCCGTCCAGCTACTGCGCCGGAACCACCGACGCGGTTCGCGCCTTCCAAGAAGATCGCGGTTTGCCTGCCACCGGCGTGTGCGACGACACCACCTGGAACGTCCTGGCCGAAGCGTCGTGGAACCTCGGTGATCGGCTGTTGATGCTGCGCTCACCCAATCTGCGGGGCGACGACGTGGCCGAAATGCAGCGCTTGTTGTCGCGTCTGGGGTTCGACGGTGGGCGCATCGATGGCATCTTCGGACCTCTGGCCGCGCAGGCATTGGCTGATTTTCAAACCAACGCCGGCATCGAGTCCGATGGCGTGTGCCGACCGAGCACCGTCGAAGCCTTGCGCCGACTCTCCCGGCAAACCGGCGACGGTCCCGGAATCGCCGCAGTTCGTGAAGCCGAAAGCCTGCGGGCCGGGCGTCCTCTCGACGGACGTCGCGTTGCGGTGGGTCAGTTCGGCGGATTCAGTTCGTTGAGCCGCCCGCTGTGTCAGTCGTTGCGCGACCGCGGTGCACTGCTCATCCAAACCGATGACACCGATGCGGTAGCCCAGGCCGCACACGCCAATCTGTTCGGTGCCGAGGTGTACATCGGACTCGAAGCGACCACTGAACGACTGGCTCGAGTGACCTACTACGCGGTCCCGGCCTTCGAATCAGCCGGTGGAAGAGCCCTGGCTCACCTCATCGAACGACACTTACGCGATGTTGTTCCACGAATCTCCGTGAGTGGAATGCGCCTGCCGATCCTGCGCGAGACCAAGATGCCCGCGGTGTTGCTGAGCCTCGGACCCACACAGGTCATGGTCGACCGGGCCGAGCGCATTGCCGAGGCCGTGTTCTTGGCCGTGGCGGCCTGGTCGGCCTGACCGTCCACACGCCGCACAGGTCATCGCACCAGCCCAGAGCGTTATTTACGGCTAAAAACTGAGTTCACCCACAGAGTTATCCACAGCCTGTGAGGACTCTCTCCTAGAACTTGAGGGTGACGGTTGTCGAATTCGCCCTGGTCAACGAGGTCTTCAGTCGTTGGACGGACCCTCGGTCATCAAGCGATAGATCCTCTCGAGGTCTTCGAGATCAGCGAAGTCGATCGTGACAGTGCCGCGCTTGTTCGCCATCTTCACCGCGACCCGGGTGGACAGATAGTCACCCAACAAGGTTTCGAGTTCGAGCAGACCCGCGGGGGGCAATCCTCCCGGTCGGGACGAACCGCCACTCTTGCTACCGGCCGTGCCCGACGAACCACCTGACGACGAACCACCACTGCGATCACGGACGGCTTCCTCGACGGCCCGCACCGACCATTCCTCCGACGCAGCGCGCCGAGCCAAACTCTCCTGAAAGGCCCGATCGGCAGTTCCGAGCAGGGCTTTGGCGTGACCAGCCGAGAGACGACCGTCGGCCAAGAGGCTCTGTACGGCCGGAGGCAAGTTGAGAAGGCGCAAGGTGTTGGTGACCGTGCTGCGGCTCTTGCCCACCCTCTTGGCCACATCGTCGTGCGACAGCGAGAAATCATCGATGAGCTGCTGATACGCCGAGGCTTCCTCCAGGGGAGACAGGTCTTGGCGGTGCAAGTTCTCCACCAACGCCTGCTCGACCGACGACATGTCGTCGGTTTCCTTGACGACGGCCGGCACGGTGGCCAGCCCGGCGCGCTGTGCGGCCCTCCATCGACGCTCTCCGGCGATCAACTGGTACGAACCATCGGCCAAACGCCTGACGAGGAGGGGTTGCAATACCCCGATCTCCTCGATGGAGGCCGCCAACTCGGCCAACGCCTCTTCATCGAAGTGAACACGGGGTTGATTGGGGTTCGGGACCAGGTCGGAGACCGGAATCTCGACCAGGGTGGCCGAGCCGGACGGACCGTCACCAGCCGGACCCCCAGGAATCAGGGAATTGAGACCTCTACCGAGACCGGAGCGGCGGGGTGCCACCGGCCACCTCCTTTGCAACCAAGCGGTACGCCACCGCTCCCTTGGACGACGGGTCGTACACGTTGATGGGCTGGTGATGCGACGGGGCCTCCGACAACCGAACGTTGCGCGGGATCACGGTCTGGCACACCTTGTCGCCAAAGTGCTCGCGAACCTCGGCCACCACCTCATTGGACAGTTTCGTCTTGGAGTCGAACATCGTGCACACGATGGTGCTGACCTCGAGAGCCGGGTTCAGGTTCCGCTTCACCAGGTCGACGTTGCGCAGGAGCTGGCCGAGGCCTTCCAGGGCGTAGTACTCGCACTGGATCGGGACCAGGACTTCCTTGGCCGCCACCAACGCGTTGACCGTGAGAAGGCCAAGGGACGGAGGGCAGTCGATGATCACGAAGTCGAAGTCGTCCAACACGGAGTCGACAGCCTTCTTCAGACGGTGCTCGCGGGCCATCAGGGGGACCAGTTCGATCTCGGCGCCGGCCAAGTCGAGGTTGGATGGGGCCACGAACAGGTTCTTCAGGCTCGCCGGCTCGATGCAGTCCTCCATGGCGGCATCGTGCAGGAGGACGTCGTACATCGAGGTCTCGATGCCTCGAGTCTCCACACCAACCCCCGACGAGGCGTTTCCTTGAGGGTCCAGGTCGACAACCAGGGTTCGGTAGCCCAATTCGGCCAAGCAGGCCGACACGTTGATCGAGGTCGTGGTCTTGCCGACCCCACCCTTCTGGTTGGCGACGGCGATGATCCGGGGCAAGGGCCGGGAATGGCCGATTGAAGCCGACTGGTCAGTCATGGAAGAGATGCATACCTCTGACTCGAAGGTGGACGCCCGCATGGTACCGAACGGGTACGACTCGGTCGGGGTTCTACGGGGGTGATCTCCCACACTGTTGTTCCACGTGGAACAGTTCGGTCCCCTGAACTGACGGACACCAGCCCGTCGAGGCCGGTTGTTCCACGTGGAACAGTCAGGATCGAGCGAGAACAGCGACTCCGTTGGCCACGGAGACCAGGGAGAGCCCACTCGACAGCACATCGAGGGAGTCCCAGCGCTCTCCCGTTGAACCCGGGGGTTCGGTCACCAACAGCAGCCCACCGGGTGCGAGCAATGGGGCGGCGTGTTGGGCGGTGTAGGGAGGAGGGCCGAAGCCCCGACTAGTGGCCACCGACCAGGTGATCCCAGGAAACCGACGGGGGAGTTCGATCACATCAGCCTCGACCGCCTGAATTCGGCCAGCCAGCCCGAGTCGTCCCACGAGGCGAACCAGAAGATCGACCCGCTTGCCCCGCCGATCGACCAGATGGCCCAACAACTCCGGTCGGGCCAGGGCCACCACCAACCCGGGCAGGCCTCCACCAGCACCCAGGTCGACGAATGATGTGGCGGTATCAGGGATCAACTGGGCCAGAGCCAGCGCCTGGTCAACGGCTCGGCCGAGATCTCCTGGCCCCAACATGCCGATGCGCTGGGCCTCGCCCAGCGCATCGATCAGAGATTGTCGTTGGACCGGATCGAGGGAACTCACGGATCCGTCCTGAGGGTGTTGGTGATCAGGCTCCGGCCGGAGTGATCACGACACGCCGGTGGGGTTCCTCGCCCTCGGAGTGCGTGCCGATGTCGGTTCGCCCGGTCAGTGCATCATGGATGATCTTGCGGTCGGACGCCGGCATCGGTTCGAGAGCGCGGGCCGAACCACTCGAGACCACTTCATCGGCCACCTGGTTGACGAAGCGACCGAGAGCCTCTTTGCGCTTGGCTCGGTACCCACCCACGTCGACGCGCAAGCGGGTGTCGTGGTCGCCGAGACGACGCTGAGCCACCACGCGGGTGAGGTCCTGAACGGCCTGGAGCGTCGAACCGCGCGGTCCGACCAGCAGACCCAGGTCGGAACCATCGAGGTTCACCTCGATCTCGTCGCCCTCGATCGAACGCGACGCGGTGCCCGACGTTCCGAACGCCGTGGCCAGGCCCACCAGGAATTTCTCAGCCTGGGCCGCAACCTCAGCCGGGTCGGCGGCCGGTCGCGGCTCGCGTGAACCGTTGTCGGCATTGTCGGTCATGGTTGAACCCTCCTGACGTGGGCGACGGCCAGACGACCGTCCGTTCGACGAACCACCTTCACGACGCGGCTCGCGACCGCCATCTTGTCTCTTTTCCGATCCTCCGTCACGACGGCGACGACGATCGTTCTTGGCACGAGGGGTCCGGGGCTTCACCCGGGCGCGAACCCGGGCCTCGCCACGCATCCGTCCGAACAGGCCAGGCTTGGGTTCTTCGAGAATCTCGAACTCAGCGTCCTGCTCATCGACTCCGAGTTGGTCGAGGGCGATGCTCTTGGCCTCGTCGACCGAGGCTCCTGTGGTTTCGACCCATTCCATGGGACAACCTTCCGTTTCTGCGTGTTGCGGTGGGGGAACGCCGACTCAGGGTCGACGCGGGGGCTTGGGATGACGGTTCTTGCCCGTCGGTTTGGGCGGATTGGACGGGGTCGGGCGACCCTTGCTGCCCGTCGAGCCACCCTTGGGTGGGGTCACCCGCTTGCTTCCTCCCGGTGCTGGCTTGTTCTTGGCCTGCTTGGCTTCCTTGGCTTGGTTCGCCTCGTTGCGCAATTGGCTGAAAAGTCCAGTTCCGCCGCCATCGTCTTTGGCCATTTCACGTGCTTTCGCACTGGCGGCCTGGGCTTGACGGCCGAGCGAGTGCTCACCTTTGTAGAAGCGGCGAGTCACGTAGGCCTGCTGAGCGATACGCACGATGGTCTGAGAGATGTAATAAATCACCAAGCCCACCGGGAAGAAGATCTGGAAGATGCCGAAGACGACCGGCAGATACTGAAGGACTTTGGCCTGCGTGGCTGACATGGTGGGGGACACCGTGCGCGAGGCGATCATGCGCTGCTGAACCCAATACAAGCCCATCAGCACAATCACCAAAAGCGCGTAAATCAAGCCTTTTCCGGGGTTGTCTTGAATGACTTCCACCGGGCGAAGCGACAAGTCGAGGCCGAACGAGAGCATCTCTTTCTTGCCGTCCAAACTCTTGAACAACTCGCTCGACTTCGAGATGTAGTCGGGGTCGAATGTTCCGTCGGCTCCCTTATCGGTGAGTCCGTGAAGGACTCGGAACATGATGATGAAGATCGGCATCTGCGCCAGAAGCGGCAAACACGATGCCAACGGGTTGACCTTGTGCTCCTGATAGAGCTTCATCATCTCTTCGTTCATCTTCTGCCGGTCATTGCGGTATTGCTGCTGAATACGGCGCATTTCCGGCTGAACTCGCTGCATCTCGAGCATGCCTTTGGTGCTCTTCAAGGTGAGCGGGAAGATCAACATCATGATCACCACCGCGACGAGGGCGATAGAGAAGATGTAGTTGGACGTGAGGTTGTAGAACTGGCTGATCAGCCAAGCGGCGGCTTGAAACATGTCAGTGGGCCCTTCCCGAGGTGAAGACGGTCGATGTGGGGGACGAAGAAGACGTGGACGGACGCGGCACCGGGTCGTAACCCGACGGGCCGAACGGGCGGCAGCGGATCAAGCGGCGAACGGCGAGCCAGGTTCCACGACCGGCGCCATGTACCGACACCGCCTCGTGCGCATAGTGCGAGCACGACGGGCTGAACCGGCAGGGAGAGGGGCGCCCATCGCGACCGACCTGGTACCACTCGATCGCCCGGAGGATGAACCGCTGCATCACCGGCTCCGAGCCGCAAGCGTGTGAAAGGCCCGGCGGAGGTCGAGAAACCCGGGAACATCGCCTCCGCGCGCCGAGACGCCGAACAGGTACAGACCGGGGACGAAGTCGGCCTCGTGGGCGCGCATCAACTCACGCATTTGGCGACGGATGCGGTTGCGCACCACCGCCGTGCCCACTGGACGGCCGAGGGCAAAGGCAATCGAGGGTGCCGGGTAGGACGGATCGGGGAGCATGATGCACCAGACGGCCCCGCTACGAACACGTGTTCCCTCCTGGCGAAGGCGCTGGAACTCGTGGGCGCGGCGCAGGTGACCGATCAAGCCGACAGCCGCTTGCGGCCCTTCAGGCGACGGGCCTTCAGGACGGCTCGGCCACCCCGGGTGGCCATACGCGCCCGGAAGCCATGCTTCATCGACCGGCGCTTCTTGTTGGGTTGATACGTGCGCTTCACGAAGAACTCCTCGGTGACCAGCCACGATGGGCCAGTGGATGTCGGCCGACGAGACGCCGACGCAACGGGTCAGGCTACGGCTCGGGCGCTCACCTGGGCAACCCGCGACCGGGCTTTTCAGCGACTATCCACAGCCTGCTATGTTGCCGTGTTCCAACGGCCGTGTCCCCGGGATTCCGGGCCCGAGACGGCTGTCGGCCCAGGTCACACGACCCGGGATGAGCCAGAGGGGGTTGTCCACATTCTGTGGACCCATCTGTGGATCGAGCAGCGGTCAGGATCAAGGAGTCCCAGGTGGAAGACCAGGAGAACATGTGGACAGCGGTGGCTCAGCTACTGCGCGCCCAGGTCTCCGATGCCGTGTGGTACTCCACGTTCAACGACGTTCACTCGATTCCGAGTGACGGCCAGACGATTCGGCTCGCCGTTCCGAGTGGCACCGTTCGCGACAAGATCATGACCCGCTACCTCCCGCTGGTCATGGACGCGCTGGCCGAGATCGGTGCCGGGAACCGCCACCTCGACGTGGAAGTCGTCGCCCCGCCCGAGGCCGCCCCAGCCCCGGCCCCGGTGGTGAAGGACGATCCAGCCGTCGAACAGGCCGAAGCGCGATCGACGCTCGAAAGCGCGGTCGAACGGGCCGGCTTGAATCCCCGGTACACCTTCGAAACGTTCGTGCGGGGCGGGTCGAACAGTTTCGCCCTGGCCGCCGCGCAACGGGTCGCCGAAACACCGGCCCGCAGTTACAACCCGCTCTTCATCTACGGATCGGCCGGACTCGGCAAGACCCACTTGCTGCACGCCATCGGGCACTACGTCCTCCAGAACTACAGCCACTACCAGGTCAGATACGTCACCACCGAGACTTTCCTCAACGAGTACGTCGACGGCATCCGTAGTGCGTCGATCGCCAATTTCAAGCGCCGTTACCGCGACATCGACTTGCTCCTCATCGACGACATCCAGTTCATGGAGGGCAAAGAGGGCCTGCAGGAAGAGTTCTTCCACACCTTCAATTCGCTGCACGGCGCCAACAAGCAGATCGTGATCTCGTCCGATCGTGTCCCCGATGCGATCCCCAACCTCGAGGAACGTCTCATCGGTCGCTTCCGTTGGGGTCTGATCACCGACGTGCAACCGCCCGACCTCGAGACCCGATTGGCCATTCTGCGCAACAAGGCCGAACGTGAAGGCACGATCTTCCCGCCCGACGTGCTCGAGTTCATCGCATCGCGAGTCACGTCGAACATTCGCGAACTCGAAGGTGCCTTGATCCGCGTGAGTGCGTACGCGAGCCTCAATCGGGTCGACATGAACGTTGCCCAAGCCGAGCGTCTGCTCGAAGACCTGCTCACTGATCAGGCCCCCAAGCATCGCACCGACGAGGAATTGCTCACCGAGATCGCCGGAATTCTGGGGTTCTCGGTCGACGCCTTACGTGGCAAGAGCCGTCAACGTCCTCTGGTGGCCGCCCGCCAGGAAGCGATGTACGTGTTCCGCGAGCTCACCGACCTGTCGTACCCGGCCATCGCGCGACTGTTCGGCGGCCGCGATCACACCACGGTCATCCATGCCGTGGAGAAGATCCAACGCCTCATGAAGGAACGCACCCAGACCTACGACCAGGTGACCATGCTCATCAAGACGTTGAAGTTGGGCTGACGCACCATGGGGACGATGGTGTGGACCGCATGTGATCTCGAGGGTGTCTCGCTGTGAACAAGTTCGTGTTGTCCACCGTTGGTGTCATGTGTGTGGGTTCGGTTGTGGACACCTGTGAACAACCCGACACACATCGATCGGCCCGTCTCGCTGGGCGAACGACACGTCATCCACAATCCACAGCACTTATTACAAGCACTAAGTTCAAGAAGCATCGAGCGATGTCGACAAGGGCATCGGCGATCCGGGGTCAAGGAGTCTCGAGTGAAGTTCCGATGTGAGCGCGACA
>VERK01000064.1 GCA_018882725.1 Actinomycetota bacterium
TCGATCGCGCGCGTTTGCTGTATCTCTACCCGAGCGATCTGAGCGACGAACTCATCGACGCCATTCTCGCGTCGGGCGTTCCGTATTTCGATCTTTCGCTTCAGCACGTGAGCAAGCCCTTGCTGCGTCGGATGCGCCGCTGGGGTGACGGTCAGCGATTCCTCGATCGGATCGCCGACATCCGGCGTCGCGAATCGGCGTCGGCGTTCCGGAGCAACTTCATCGTCGGCTATCCGGGGGAGACCGAGGCCGATCACGACGATTTGCTCGCCTTCGTGGAGGCGGCCCAACTCGACTGGTGTGGCTTCTTCGCGTACTCGCCAGAAGAAGGCACCTACGCCTACGACCTCGACGGCGCCGTGCCCGACTCGCTCGTGCGCGAACGCCTTTCCGAACTTTCGGAATTGCAGGATGCGATCACCGCACGCAAGCGCGACGAACTCATCGGGACCACCATCGAGGTGCTGGTCGACTCGCCTGGTGTGGGTCGTAGCCATCGCGAGGCACCGGAGATCGACGGCATCGTCGAGTTGCCCGATTCGCTCGCGGTCGGCCAGTTCCACCAGGTTCGCGTCGCCGATGCGCTGGGTCCCGACTTGATCGCCGAGGTCATCTGATGCCGGTCGATCCGAACGCCATCGCCACGTGGGCCAACGCCGTCACGGTGGGGCGCATCTTGTCGGCCCCACTCATGTTCGTGGTCGTCCCCGATGGCACCAGTGGTTCGTGGGTCGCGCTGGCCGTGTGGTTCGTGCTGTGCGTGAGCGACGGACTCGACGGCTACTTGGCCCGTCGCCACGGAACCACCCGGGCCGGCGCGTTCCTCGATCCGTTGGCCGACAAGATTCTCGTTCTCATCGCCATGTTCACGTTGGTGAGCAACGACATCTACTGGATCGTCCCGGTTCTCATCATCGCCGCGCGTGAAGTGGCCATCAGCATGTACCGCGTGGTGGTGGGTGCACGTGGCGTGAGCATGCCCGCCAGCCGTCTGGCCAAGTACAAGACGACCATCCAGCAGTTCAGTGTGGCCTTCGCCATCGCTCCGGTCACGGCCGAGAACGCCACGTGGCTCTGGAAGTGGCTTCTCTGGATCGCGGTCGTCCTGACCGTCACGAGCGGCTTGCAGTACTTGTGGCGCGCCCAACGTCAGAGGGCCTGACATGAGGTGTTCGGTGATCGCCGTCGGAACCGAGTTGCTGCTCGGTCAGATCGTCGACACGAATTCGTCCTGGATCGGTGAGCGTCTGGCCGCCAACGGCATCGACTCTCATGTTCAGTTCAAAGTTGGCGACAATCACCGGCGCATCGTGACGTTGCTACGCGGGGCCCTCGACGAGGCTGATGCGGTGATCATGTGCGGAGGACTCGGGCCCACCCACGACGACCTCACACGTGAAGCAATCGCCGAAGTGATGGGCGTCGATCTCGAGATGAACGACGGCGTGGCCGACGTGATCCGCGAGATCTTCGCGTCACGAGGTCGGCGCATGGCCGACAACAACTTGCGTCAAGCCATGGTGCCGCGCGGTGCCACGATCATCCCGCAGACGCGCGGCACGGCACCCGGGCTCATCTGTCCGATCGGACCGAGCGGCGACAAGGTCGTGTACGCGGTGCCGGGTGTTCCGCACGAGATGTACGACATGATGGAGCGCGCGGTGCTGCCCGACTTGCGTCGGCGCACGGGTGACGTGAGTGTGATCGCCAGCAAGGTCGTACGCACCTGGGGCGAAAGCGAGAGCGGTCTCAACGAGCGCTTGGCGTCGCTCATCGAAAAACTCGAAGCCGAAGGAAATCCGACGCTGGCGTTTCTGGCCAGTGGCTGGGAGGGCATCAAGGTCCGCCTCACCGCCAAGGGTGCCGACGCTGAACAGGCTCAGGCGATCATCGATCGCTGGTTGCCCGAAGTGCATCGTCACGTGGGCGAGTTCGTGTTCGGCTACGACACCGACACCATGGAGTCGGTCGTACTCGAGTTGCTCGACTCTCACGGCTGGTCACTCGGACTCGCCGAGTCCGTCACCGGCGGATTGGTGGCTGGTCGCATCACTGCCGTTCCGGGAGCCAGTCGTACGTTCAGGGGATCGATCGTGTCGTACGCGAGCGACGTGAAGTTCGACGTGTTGTCGGTGCCGCACGGTCCGGTGGTGAGTGCCGAGGCCGCCGTGGCGATGGCCGATGGTGCGCGCCGTGTGCTCGGAGCCGATGTCGGGCTCGCACTCACGGGGGTGGCCGGACCGACCGAGCAGGACGGCCAACCGGTCGGAACGTTGTGGGTCGGGTTGGCGTTGCCGAATCAGGAGACCACCGCCACACTGTTACGCATGCCGGGAACACGCGACCAGATGCGCCAGATGTCGGTCATCTCGGCACTCGATCTGCTGCGAAGACGCCTCGTCTGACTCGTCCGAGTTCGTACCCTGTCTCATCGGCCCTCGTAGCTCAGTTGGATAGAGCAACGGCCTTCTAATCCGTAGCGCGCACGTTCGAATCGTGCCGAGGGCGCCCAAATCGGCCAGTCAGGTCTAGAATCCTCAGTCGGCCTGCGTACCCCCAACGATCGAGGTTTTCGTGAAGTTCAAGAAGGGTGACACCGTCATCTATCCCCAGCACGGGGCCTGCAAAGTGGTGGCGACCCGCAAGGAAGACCCGTTCGGCAGCGGCAAGCAGATCGAGTACTTGGTGCTCAGCACCGTCATCGGCGAGATGATGCTCAAGGTTCCGATGTCGAAGGTCGACGACGTGGGCGTGCGTCCGCCGGTGTCGCCCGACGAGTTGGCCGACTTGGTCGCGGTGTTGGCCAAGCCCGATCCGCGCGTCCCGAGCAACTGGAGCCGTCGCTTCAAGAACCACCAGGAGAAGTTGAAGAGCGGTGACGTGTATCAGGTCGCCGAAGTGGTGAGAAACCTGTCGGCCCGTAATCGTGATGCGAGCCTGTCGGCCGCCGAGCGCACGATGTACGAGCGCGCACGCGTCAACTTGATCTCCGAGATCGCACCCGCGTTGAAGGTGTCACCCGAAGAAGCCGAGCGCTATCTCGACGATGCGTTGGCCAAGGGCGTGTTGAAGGCCACCAAGGCCGCACCCAAGAAGGCCGATGCTCCGGCGGCGGCCCCGGCCGAGCCGGCCAAGAAGCCCGAAGCCAAGAAAGCCGAGCCGAAGAAAGCTGAGCCGAAGAAAGCTGAGCCGAAGAAAGCCGAGCCGGCCAAGAAGGCAGTCGCCAAGAAGGCCGAGCCGAAGAAAGCTGCTCCGGCCAAGAAGCCCGCCAAGAAGTAGTCACTCGCCGAGGCCACGAGGTGGCTCGGTAGGGTGCGCTCATGGTGAAGTCCATGATGAACAGGGTGTCGATCACGCGCGACGACCTGATGTCGAAGATCGCCCAGGGCGAGATCGACACGATCATCATGGGTTTCCCCGATCGCTACGGGCGTCTGACCGGCAAACGGACGGCCGCGTCATTCTTCGTCGAGCACGTGGCCGATCACGGCACCGAGAACTGCGACTATCTGCTCACCTGCGATCTCGATTACCAACCGCAGACCGGATTCAGATTCTCGAGTTTCGACAAGGGATACGGCGACATGGTGGCGGTGGCCGATTGGTCGACTGTGCGTGTTCTGCCGTGGGTTCCGAAAACGGCTCTGGTCGTGTGCGACCTGCGCACACCCGACGGCCACCCGGTGGACGTTGCTCCGCGCACGATCCTGGCCCGCCAAGAAGAGGCCGCCCGTGCGCTCGGCTTCGCGCCCATGGTCGGCAGCGAGATCGAGTTCTTCATGTTCCACGAGTCGTACGAGGAAGCGCACAGCCGCGGTTACCAGCAACTACGTCCTCATTCCGCGTTCGCCGAGGACTACAACATCCTCGCCACCACGCGTGACGAAGAAGTGATCGGCCGCATTCGACGTGCGTTGATCGAAGCCGGTTGTCCAGTCGAGTTCTCGAAGGGAGAAGCCGGAGCGGGTCAGCACGAGATCAACATCGGCTACGCGTCTCCGCTCGAGATGGCCGATCGCAACCTCGTGTACAAGACGGCGGCCAAGGAGATCGCGGCCGCGGCCGGCAAGTCGATCACGTTCATGGCCAAACCGGGTTTCCACGACGTGGGTTCGTCGTGTCACCTGCACGTGAGCCTCTGGAGTCTCGACGGTAAGACGCCGGTGTTCCCCGATGAGGCCGGTCAGTGGGGGATGAGCGACACGTTCCGACACTTCCTCGCTGGCCAGATCGCCACTGCGCGCGAGTTCGCGTTGCTCTGGGCTCCCACGGTCAACAGTTACAAACGCTTCCAACCCGAATCATGGGCGCCCACCGGAGTCGGCTGGGGCGTCGACAATCGCACTCTTGGGTTCCGCAAGGTCGGGCATGGTGCGTCCACGCGCGTCGAGAGTCGCATCCCGGGGGCCGACGCCATCAGTTACCTCGCGTTTGCCGGGGCCATTGCTGGTGGTTTGTACGGCATTCGTCACCGCCTCGAACTCGCAGCTCCGTTCGAGGGCAACGGCTACACCGCACCCGACGTCGGTCGCATTCCCTGGAATCTGCCCGATGCGATCGAACTCTGGAAGACGAGCGACATCGCTCGGGACTGTTTCGGCGACGACGTGCACCACTGGATCCTGCGCTGTGCCGAATCCGAGTGGGAAGCGTTCAACCGCACGGTCACCGACTGGGAACTCCACCGCTACTTCGAGCGGATCTGACGAAAGGTTGTCCATGGCTCGCCTCGACGGCAAGGTCGCTCTCATCACTGGTGCATCGTCCGGCCTCGGTCGTGTGGCCGCCGAACTCTTCGCTCGTGAAGGCGCCGCCGTGGTCGTTGCCGATGTGGTCGATGGTGACGAGGTCGTGTCGGCGATCGACGACGCTGGTGGCGACGCCACCTTCGTGAGTTGCGACGTGACCGACGATGAGTCGGTGAAGAACGCGGTCGACCATGCGGTGTCGACGTTCGGTGGTCTCCACGTGCTCTACAACAACGCCGGCGTGATGCTGGGCGACGACGACAATCCCGAGACCACGTCGATCGAGACGTACGACAAGACGATGGACATCAACGTCAAGGGTGTGTTGCTCGGCTGCAAGCACGCCATCCCGGCCCTGCGCGCATCAGGCGGCGGATCGATCGTGAACGTCGCGAGTTTCGTCGCCCACATGGGTGCGGCCACACCCCAGGTCGCCTACACCGCGTCGAAGGGCGCGGTACTGGCCATGACCCGCGAGATCGCCGTCATTTACGCGCGTCAGGGAATTCGTGCCAATGCGTTGTGTCCCGGACCGGTCATGACCCCGCTACTGGCCAAATTCTTGAGCGACGACGCCAAGCGCAATCGACGTCTGGTGCACATCCCGATGGGACGTTTCGGCGAGCCACTCGAGATCGCTCAAGGGGCGCTCTTCCTCGCGAGCGACGAGAGCAGTTGGATGACGGGGCAGTCGCTCGTCATCGATGGCGGCATCACCGCCGCCTACGTCACGCCCGAGTGATTCAGTCGAGAACCACGACGCCGTGCGCGGTCTGAACACGCGCCGCCAGGGCCGGCCGATCGGCGAGGTGGACGATGATGCGAGCCGGTTCGTCACCGAGCGTCATGTCGTCGCTCACGGCCGAGAGCATCAGATCGATCGTTCGCGGTTCGGGGTGGAAGATCTCGAGATCGACGAGGAGTCCGGCCACCGGAAGGCCAGTCGAGGGATGCACCGAGTGGCCCCAGTCGATGAAGAACGGAAGAACGTTCGCTGCATCGTTCGCTTGTGCGGCAACGGTCAGAGACCATTCGAGGACGACTCCGTCGGGACGTTGACGCGACATCGAGACGATCGCGCCCGGATCGAAGCCGGACTCGCGGGCCAACCCGAGCACGTCGACGAGAGGGCGGCGCGATGACGCGCACCACGCGACGAGACGCGGTTCGTCGAGATCGTCGATGCCGAACGGTCGGGGAGCCGCTGGTTCGGGTTGGGCCGGGTCGGGGCCGATGACTTCGAGGTAGGTGGATCCACCCAATCCGACCAACGCGTTGTACGTGCCCCATCCGAGGTGAGCGCCGCCGGGTACTGGTGCGACTCCGAGCAATTCTTCGACGTGGCGAACGCTCTGCCCGAGGTCGGGTGTCGCGTACACGAGGTGGTCGATCGTCAAGTGAGTACCCATGGGCTCCCTCGAGCCTGCCAAACTCGACGTCATGTCAGAAACTTCTCGCATGGCCTTCCTCGGTCTGGGTGTGATGGGCGGCCCGATGGCCGGACATCTCGCCAAGGCCGGTCATGACGTCTCCGTCTACAACCGCACCACGTCGAAGAGCGATCAGTGGGTGAAAGAGCACGGCGGCCGCAGCGCATCCACACCGGCCGCGGCCGCTGCGGGTGCCGACTTCGTGATGATGTGCGTGGGCAACGACGCCGATGTTCGTTCGGTTGCACTCGGTCCCGATGGTGCATTGGCTGGTATGGCGCCGGGATCGGTTCTCATCGATCACACCACCGCATCGGCCGATGTGGCCCGTGAACTCGCCGCGGCGTGTGCGGCCCAGGGTGTCGGTTTCGTGGACGCGCCGGTGTCGGGCGGTCAAGCCGGTGCCGTGAACGGTGCGCTCACCATCATGTGCGGTTGCAACGACGACGCGGTTTTCGCGCGCGCCCGCGCGGCGGTCGCGCCGTACGCGCGAGCCTGTGCTCTGCTCGGTTCGGCCGGAGCCGGTCAACTCACCAAGATGGTGAACCAAATCTGCATCGCAGGAGTGGTGCAGGGTTTGTCGGAAGGCGTGAACTTCGCGCAGAAAGCCGGACTCGACGTCGATGCCGTCGTGGAAGTGATCGGCAAGGGCGCTGCGCAGAGCTGGCAGATGGACAACCGGGCCAGCACCATGGCGAAGGGTGAATTCGAGTTCGGGTTCGCCGTCGAATGGATGCGTAAGGACTTGGCGATCTGCCTGGCCGAGGCCAATCGCAACGGCGCACGACTTCCGCTCACGGCCTTGGTCGACCAGTTCTACGCCCAGGTACTGGCGCGGGGCGGTCGCCGCTGGGACACCAGCAGCCTCGTTCATCTGCTTCAGAACGACTGAGCGGGCGTAAGGTACGGGCATGGGGGAGAAAGACGTTCGTCGCACACTGCTGGCTCAAGCCGAGCGCACCCTGGCCCACAACCAGGCCGGCACCACCGACCTCACCGAGTCGGTCACCCGCATCCCGGCTTCCAACTACTTCGACCCCGAGCGCTGGCAACGTGAAGTCGATCTGATCTTCAAGCGGGTTCCGCTGCTGTTGGCCACGTCGGCCGAGATCAAAGAACCCAACTCGTACAAGGCCATCGAAGTGTGCGGGATGCCGGTGTTGGTGGTGCGCGACTCCGACGGTGTGGTGCGAGCGTTCGTCAACATGTGCAGTCACCGTGGCGCGATGCTCGTCGACGAAGGTGTCGGCTCCACCCGCCGCTTCACGTGTCCGTATCACGCCTGGAGTTACAACCAACAGGGTGATCTGGTCGGCATCTTCAAGCAGAGCGATTTCGGCGAGATCGACTTCTCGTGCATGAGCCTCACGAGTCTGCCGGTCACCGAGCGGGCCGGTCTGATCTGGGTCATCTTGTCGCCCTCGTCGACTCTCGATCTCGACGCGTTCTTCGCCGGATACGACGAACTACTCGGATTCTGCAACTTCGCCGAGATGAACCACTTCGGTTCACGTCGTCTGGTCGGCCCCAACTGGAAGGTGTCGTTCGACGGTTACGTCGACTTCTACCACTTGCCGATTCTCCACAAGAACACGTTCGGTGCCAACTTCCCGGCTGACGCGTTGTTCCACCGCGTGGGTCCGCATCAGCGCGTCACCGGTCCGCGCGGTTCGTGGTCGAAGCTCGAAGGTGTTCCGAAGGACGAATGGCCCGACAGCGTTCTGACCGGAGGCGTCTGGAGCGTGTTCCCGCACGCGTCCATCGCCGGCTTCGACCTCGGCGAGCACAAGATCTACCAAGTGGCCCGTATCTTCCCGGGCTCCAACGCCGACGAGTCGATTTCGTATCTCGACTTCATCTCCACCGCGCCGCTCACCGACGAGTTCATCGAGACGGCCAATCAGCAGATCGCCTTCCTCGAGCACGTGGTGCGCGACGAGGACTACGCCACCGGCCTCAAGATCCAGCGCACCGTCAAGACCGGCGCGAAGAAGGAATTCGTGTTCGGTCGCAACGAAGGTGGCGCGCAGTACGTGCACGGTTGGCTCGACGCGATTCTCGAGACCCCCGACAGCGAACTGTCCGACCTGTTCCGCCGCGGCATCTCGGCCGGGCGTCTCGTCACCGACTGACGGCGTCCAGCGCCTTCGGGTCGTTCAGTAGTTCGACGATCGTCTGCGCGAACTGTGCGGCTGGCGCCCCGTCGAACACGCGGTGATCCCAGGTGAGACTCAGCGTGAGCCGCTTGGTGGTGCTCACCTTGCCCTTGGCGCCCAGTACGAGATCGTCACGCAGACGACCCACCCCCAGAATCGCCGAGTTCGGCGGATTGATCACAGGCGTGAAGGCGTCGACACCGAACATCCCGAGAGCGCTCACCGAGAAGGTTCCGCCCTCGAGATCGTTGAGAGCCAACGATCCACCGCGGGCGGCGGTGGCCAGACGCTTGGTTTCGGCCGCCAGGGCCGTGAGGTCGAGGCGATCGGCGTTGCGAACGACCGGCACCACGAGGCCCTCGTCGAGGGCTACCGCCATGCCCACGTGAACGTCGGGAAGGAGAGCGATGCCGTCGGAGGTGACCTGGCTGTTCACGATCGGGTGAGCCCGTAACGCGCGGGCCGCCGCTGCAATCACGTAGTCGGTGAAACCGGGCTTGTTCTCGCGTGCATCGCGATCGGCGATCACCGCGTCGAGGTCGGCGTCCATCGTGAGCGTGAGTTGCGCCATCTGCTGGAGTGAGGCATGCATGCGCTTGGCGATCGTGCCGCGCATCCCCGACATCTTCTTCACCGACGTGGGTGCCTGGCTGGCCGGCGGTAGCGCATCAGCCGTGTTGGCTGTCGAACTGGTCGCGCTGGGTGACGCTGTCGCAGCCGACAGACGTTGACGAACGTAGGTGGCCACCGCATCACGGGTGACTCGACCGTCCTGCGCGTCGTACGGAACAGCGGCGAGGTCGACGCCGAGAAGTTCGGCCAATTGCCGGGCCGCTGCGGTGGCCAACACCTGACCCGTCGCCGACACGATGGGGGCCACGGCCGGACCGGCTGCCACCGGCGACGCGACGGGAGTAGCGACTCGTGGACGAGTGGCCGCCAGTTCGACGTCTTCCGACACGATGCGACCATCGGGTCCGGTTCCGACCACCGAATTCAGATCGACGCCGAGTTCGGCCGCGCGACGACGCGCGTTGGGTGACACGAACTGACGGCCGTCGCGACGAGACGGCGCGGTGGGTGCCACCGAGGCGACCGCCGCCACCGACGTAGACGCGGCCGCCGGGGCAGCGGCGACGGGAGCCGGCGTGTTCGCAGCCGGAGGCTGTTCGCCGTCGGCGAGCAACAGTGCGATCACCGCACCGCACGGGTGCGTGGAGCCGACTTCGGCGATGTGGTGCAAGATGCCTTCGCCGGCGGCTTCCACATCGCTCTCGACCTTGTCGGTTTCGATGCGCAGGACCGCGGTGCCAGGCGTGATCTTCTGACCCGATGGTACGAGCCACTCGAGAATCGTGCCCTCTTCCATGGTCAGGCCGAGTTTGGGCATCAAGAAATCAGTGGCCATGAGAATCCTCCGCGGGCAGATCGAACGAGAATGTCGACGCGGCGCGCACCAGGGTGCGTTCGACGTCGATGACGAGTGGTCCGGATGACTCGACGCGCACCGTCACCACGCCATCGGGGCTCACGGCCAGATCGCGTTCGCCGTCGAAGGCGAGAATCGTGCGACCACGCAGTGTGATCGACTCGCCTTCGACGAGTGGACGAACCTCGGCCACGTCGATCGTGGTGAACGATCCCGGAGCGAGGGGAACTCGCACGCGCCGTCCACCGGCACCGAGGCGCGCGAACACGCCACCGGACTCCCAACGATCGATGGGGTGAATGCGGCCCGCGATCGACGACAGGCCAGTACTGGCCGGAGTCGCGACCGCGGCGACGACGGCGGTGATCGTGCTGGGGTCGCGAACGGCGCGGGCTCCGATGAAGTCGGCGTCGATGAAGGCCAGATCGACGAGGGCGACGTCGTCGACCGACGAGTCACGGTCGTCCACGCGCACGACGATCTTCTTCGAACGACGCGCCACCTCGGCCACCGACACGACACCGGCGGCGATGAGACCCGCGGCCGCGCCGGCTGACGTGCCGTCGACGGCGACGGGGTAGACGTTGTTGGTGCCGGTGGAGATGGCGATCAGCGGAGCATCGGGCCAACCGAGTGCCACGT
>VERK01000278.1 GCA_018882725.1 Actinomycetota bacterium
ACCACGACCGGATGTCGACCGGACAATTGATGAGCCGCGCTTCGTCCGATCTGCAACAGGTGCAGGCCTTCGTCGTGATGATTCCGCTCGTGTTGTCGAACGTGGCGATGATCATCACCGTCGTCGTTCTCTTGGTGGTTTCGGAGCCTCTTCTCGCGCTCCTCGCACTGGCCCCGCTGCCGCTCGTGAACGTTCTCGCCAATCGATTTTCGCGCCGCATCCATCCGGCCAACATGGCGGTGCAAGCCGAACAGGCCCAGCTCGCGTCGGTGGTCGAAGAGACCGTGTCGGGAGTGCGAGTCATCAAGGGTTTCGGGGCCGAACGAGTGCAGGCGGCCAAGTTGCGCGTGGAAGCTGACGACATCCGGCGCGAGTCGTTGGCGGCAGCACGTATCCGCAGCCGATTCCTGCCGGCCATCGACTTGTTGCCGGCCATCGGCCTGGTCGCGGTCCTCGGCGTGGGTGGTCACCGGGTCATCGATGGTGGAATGACCATCGGCGATCTCGTGAAGTTCAACGCGTACATCACGATGCTCATCTGGCCGCTGCGCAACATCGGTATGACGGTGGCCCTCGGTCAACGTGCGGCGGTCGCGCTCGAGCGAGTGAACCAAGTTCTGTCGACACCGAGCGCCGTCGCCGACGCCGCGGTTCCTCGTCACCTTCCTTCCGGGGGTTCGGTGGGGGCGGTCGAGTTCGATCACGTGCGTTTCGGTTACGACTCCGGGTCGCGCATCCTCGACGACTTTCACGTGTCGATTCCGGCCGGCCACGCCGTGGCCCTCGTCGGCGGCACGGGCTCGGGTAAGTCGACCGTCGTTCGATTGCTCACGCGTTTCCACGACGTCGACGCCGGGGCCATACGCATCGACGGTGTCGATGTGCGGGATCTCGAATTGCACGAACTTCGGCACGCAGTCGGCATCGTGTTCGAAGAGACGTTTCTCTTCAACGACACCGTGCGCGCCAACATCGCATTCGCCCGCCCCGAAGCCCCGATGGCCGACATCGAGCGAGCCGCCGCTCTGGCCGGGGCCCACGACTTCATCCAGCGGCTGCCCGATGGATACGACACGATCCTCGGCGAGCGCGGCTATTCGCTGTCGGGTGGTCAGCGTCAACGGGTGGCCATCGCTCGCGCGATCGTTTCCGACCCACGAGTGCTCGTGCTCGACGACGCAACGTCGGCGGTCGACCCGTCGAAGGAGCACGAGATCCGCGACGCGATGGCCACGGTCATGAAGGGCCGGACCACGATCGTCATCGCGCACCGTCCGGGAACCATCGCCCTGGCCGACACCGTCGTTCTCCTGGACGGCGGGCGAGTGGCCGCGGTGGGAACCCACGATCAGTTGCTCGCAACCGACAGTCGCTACCGCCAAGTTCTCGCGGCCTGGGCCGTGCGCGACGACGCCGGCGACGATGACGCGCCCGTCCCGTCACCCGAAGCGGCCCACGACGTGGCTACCGGCGAGATCGTGCGTTCACGGGCGTCATCGCCCGATGAGGGGCAGGTCTAGATGTGGGGGATGTCAGCCATCAGCGACGAGGACCGTCTCGATCGCACCGAGACGGTCGGGGTACTGCGGCGCACGTATTCGTTGGCTCGCGACCAACGGCGTCTCATCCTGATCGCGTTCGGCTTGGTGGTGATCAGCACACTGGTGTCGTTGGCCGGGCCGGTTTTCGTGCGCTTCGGCATCGATCACGGCATCAAGGATCGCAACGGAACCACGCTCAACGTGGTGGTCGGGTTGTACGTGGTGGTCGTGATCGTGGGTTACGTCGTTGGGCGACTGCAGTACGTCGCGATCAACCGCGCCGGTGAAGGTTTCCTCCGCGATCTGCGCCTCTTGGTGTTCCGCCGTCTGCAGCGGCAGTCGATGGCTTTCTTCGATCGCGAGAAGGCCGGCGTGCTCGTGTCGCGAATGACGGCCGATATCGAGTCGATGAGCGAACTCATCCAGTTCGGCCTGTTGCAGTTCGTGTCGTCATTCCTTCTGCTGTTGATGTCGACCGTGCTGTTGTTCGCCATGTCGTGGGAACTCGCACTGGTCGCCTTCGCGGTGTTCCCGTTCATCGTGATCGCTTCCATCCGATTCCAGCGCCTCTCCAACCACGCCTACCTCGAAGTTCGCGAACGAGTGGGCAACAACCTGTCGACTCTGCAGGAGGGCATCACCGGGGTGCGCGTGATCCAGGCCTACGGCCAGGAGGCGGCGTACAGCGCCAAGTTCCGCACGACCAACCGCGCGTTGTTCGGTTCGCACATGCGGAGTGTGCGCGTGAGTACGTGGTACTTCGGCCTGGTGGAATTCGCGGGAATCGCCGCAACCGGGGCGATCATCGGCATCGGCGGTTGGCTCG
>VERK01000065.1 GCA_018882725.1 Actinomycetota bacterium
CCTCGGGGAGACGCAGCAACTTGTGACGCAGAACGTCGTCAGCGATACGCAACGAACGCTCGAGTTCGTCGAGTGCGCCACCAGCGGCGGCGATGTTGAAGACGACGTAGAAGCCGTCTTCCTTCTTGTTGATGGGATACGCCAAACGGCGCTTGCCCCACCAATCGGCCTTCCCGTGCACATCTCCACCGGCGGCCTTCACGGCCTTGGTCACGGTGGCGACCCACTGCTGGGCGACGGGCTCGTCGAGCGAACCGTCGAGGATGATCATCAATTCGTAGCCACGCATCGGCGCGTGAACCTCCCTTCGGACTCGCTACCCAGGTGTGGGAAGCGGGGCCCCGTGTGGGGCAGGGTGACTATGGACCTCGGAAGCCTACCGGCGGGTCGGTGAGGTGAGACGGGGACGAACTCGAGCACGGACACAGAGTGCCGAGGGGGTGTGGCACCGCTGGCTGGTGGCATCGCGCCACCCCTCGAAGTGCTGGTCAGGGCCGGGTGAGGCGCACGATCGACGCCGAGATCAAGCCGACTCCGGCCGATACGGCACCCTCGTGCGTGGTGAGGCGACCTCCCGAGCGCAGGATTCCGGTGAAGGCGCGCTCACGATCACCCTGGAACACCAGAGCCGGACCGCCCGAGTCCCCGAGCCCCCACAACATGGCCACCAGCCCGATGATGATGGCCACCAGGCAGAACGGCACGGCAAGAGTTTCACGGGGCATGCGTGATGCCAGCACCAGCGAGAACACCGCGCTCAGCAACAGCAAAACGCCCACTGCGCCGACGGCGATCAGAAGGTGCTGAACCATTGCCGACGCCCCGAAGCCGCCTTCGTCCCCGCAGTCGACCATGGCGCGAGCCGGCGCGCCCGGGTCGTCGACCGGTGAAGTCTGCAGGAGGACGCAGTCACGGCCATCGGATGCGACGGGTTGGCCGTCGACGAACGACACCGAGAACGGGTCGCCGAACGCACCCGCGATGAGAAGGCCGATCGAGGCGAGAAAGATCATCACCAATCCGAGGAGGGCATCGAACTGCAAACGACGACTCGCCTCATACGGCAACCAATTGCTGCGGCGCGAACGGCGCGAGCGCTTCACACCCTTCGATCCGGTGAAGTCGACCACGACCGCTCTCAGCCCACCTGGCGACGGCCGCGCTGGCCGCCGATCGGAATCGCCCGCACGAGGTAGTGCCAGCGGCACTGGCAGCACGCCTCCACCACGTACGCCGTGAGCTCTTCGGGGCGCCGGTGGAATGCGGCCAGTTCCTTGTCGTCGGCGGCGAGGCGGCCGTGAGCCGGCAACTTCGCCCCGAACACATAGGTGACGAGAACGAGATTGTCCTCGGCGCAGATCGGGCAGGGCGTGTTGGTCGGCTTACCCACCGAACGCGCGGCGCGCATGAGTTCGGGGTGCGCGTCGCACACTTCTTCGCGACCGAGCCGTCCCCGGTGGAACTCATTGATCGTGGCCCGTCGGGCCATCCGATGATCGACGAGACCACCGCGCATCGTGGAGAAACCGCGAAATGCGCCGGTGCCGAAACCCGACGAACGGGACCCTGGCGCTCGGCGATCGGACATCGTGAGCAGACTAGCCCTCGGTCGAGGTGGCCCGTCGCGCCCACCATTCGTCGAGCCGACGGCGTATTTCCGCGTCGCCGACGAGCCCCTCGTCGAGACGAATCTCGAGCAAGTAGTCCAGTGCATCACCGACCGCGCGCGACGGCGAGAGACCGAGGTGCTGCATCACCGCCACGCCGTCCATCTCAGGGCGAATGGCCTTCAATTCTTCCTGTGCGGCCAACGACGCGATACGACTTTCGAGTTCATCCATGCGCTGGGCGAGACGCAGTGCCTTCTTCTCGTTTCGAGTGGTGCAGTCACAGCGAGTCAGCACGTTCAGTTCGTCGAGAAGCGGGCCCGCATCGTTCACGTACCGCCGCACGGCGGAGTCGGTCCATCCCATCTGATACGTGTGGAACCGAAGGTGGAGGCGCACGAGTTCGGTCACGTCGTCGATGTCTTCGTTCGGGAAACGCAGCGCGGCGAGACGTTTACGTGTCATCTTCGCCCCGACCACGTCATGCATGTGAAAGGTCGTTCCTTTGCCCTGCAAGTATCCGCGAGTCTTGGGCTTGCCGACGTCGTGGAAGAGAGCGGCCAGGCGCGTCTTGCGGAAGTCGAAGTCGGGGTGCGCGTCGGGTCGTACGTTTTCGATCACCGCGAGCGTGTGTGTGAGAACGTCTTTGTGCCGATGGATCGGATCGTGTTCGAGACGCATGGCCGGCAATTCGGGAAGGAAAAGATCGGCCAAGCCGGTCTCGACGAGGAACCAGAGTCCGGCCGACGGTGCATCGACCACGATCAACTTGTTGAGTTCGTCGCGAATTCGTTCGGCTGACACGATTTCGAGACGGTCCTTCATGCGGTGAACCGCCGCGACCAGTTCAGGCACCGGAGTCATCTGGAAGCGGGCAACGAATCGTGCCGCCCGCATCATGCGCAAAGGATCGTCGCTGAAGCTGATGTCGGGGTCGAGCGGTGTGCGCAGCACGCGAGTCATGAGGTCGGCCGCACCACCGAAAGGATCGACGAGCGTTGGCGAATCGGCGGTCACCTCGAGTGCCATCGAGTTGATGGTGAAGTCGCGGCGTGACAGATCGGTCTCGATCGCGTCGGCGAATTCGACGTCGGGTTTACGGCTATCAGGGTGGTACGCCTCGGCTCGATGCGTGGTGATCTCGTACACCCGAGTTCCCTTACGGGCACCGATCGTTCCGAACTTCTCACCTTGTGTCCACACGGCATCGGCCCAGGACGCGATGATCTTCTTGATCTCGTCGGGACGCGCATCGGTCGTCGCGTCGTAGTCGAGACCGTCGAAGTCGAGGCCACCCAGCAGATCGCGAACGGTGCCACCGACCAAGTACAAGCGCTTGCCGGCTGCGCGAAAGAGCGCCGCGACATCGGCAACTTCCGTCAGAACAGGCGCGAAGCGCTCGGGAACCACGGGGTCAGGCTACGACGAATGGGCTCAGGCGACGAGGAGTCCACAATCGATCCAGTAACGGCGGATTCGTTCGATCATCTGCTCGGCGAGCGGCGAACCGACTGACGCCGCTTCTTCTGGCTGAATCACGGTGTCGAGAAGAGCACCGACCGTGGCCGTCGTCGACACACGCAGTGCATCGAGGTCGTATCCGCCTTCGAGCATGACCAGTCGCCGGCCAGCCGGAACGAGCGGAAGAAGTCGAGTGACGATCTCGTTGTAGTCGCCCGCAGTCAAGGCCATGTCGGTGATCGGATCGGCTCGATGCGCGTCGAAGCCGGCCGAGATGATGAGCCAGGTGGGATCGAAAGAACGGCAGATCGGATCGACAAGTCGATCGATGGCACGTAGATAATCGACTCCGGTCGATTGCGGTGGCATCGGAATGTTGAGCGTCGTGCCCACGGCGTCACCGATACCGATCTCTTCGAACCAGCCGGTGCCCGGATAGAGCGGCCATTGATGCAACGACACGAACATCACACGGGGGTCGGCCCAGAAGACGTCTTGTGTTCCGTTGCCATGGTGAGCGTCGAAGTCGACGATCGCGACGCGTTCACCGCGCTCGGCCAACTCGGCAGCGGCCACTGCGACGTTCGACAACAGACAGAAGCCCATCGTGTCGGCTCGTGTCGCGTGATGACCCGGCGGCCGCACTGCACAGAAGGCCGCCGAACCGCGACCAGCAACCAACTCGTCGATGGCGGTGAGGCCCGCACCCGATGCGAGTCGCGCGGCTTCCCATGTACCTGAACTGGCCACCGTGTCGGGGTCGAGTCGTCCACCACCGGCCCGCGACACCGACTCGACCTTGTCGACGAGCGCCGGCTGGTGCACCCGTAGCAACTGCTCACGAGTCGCGGCTCGTGGGACGATCGGGACCAAGGAGTCGGCGAACACCTGGGCGCCGTCGATCACCGCACCGAGCCGCTCGGGGCGCTCAGGATGATGAGGGCCGACGATGTGGTCGAGGTACGCCTCGTGCGTTGCGAACAACACCGTCATCGCCCGCGACGCTACCGTTCTGACGTGATCACCGGCTTGCGTCAACGACGCCGCGACGGACTGCCACGTCTGCTCGACGACGGTCGGACCCGAGCGCGTCTACGACCCTGGCCGCACCAACCCCGCATCGCACAACTCATCCTCACCGATCACACCAAGGCGCCCACGGTCAACACTCTCGAGACGTGGCTCACGGTCGCCCGAGATCACGGATTCACGAGCGTGCGCACCGGAGCACTGTCCGCATCGGCCACTCCCCCTTTCACCGAGTTGGGTTTCGTCTCCATCCAGCGCCTCGCACTTCTCCGTCTCGAACTCGACCGGCCGAACGAACTCCTCGAAGGGGCACTTCACGATTCGTCATCCGGTACCTCACGTCATGAACTGCGTGCGGTACGGGGATCGCGTCAAATTGCGACACTCGCGCGAATCGATCGAGCGGCTTTCGTCGACGGGTGGGATCTCGACGCCACCGGCATCCTCGATGCGTGTCAGGCCACACCCCAACATCGAGTTCGACTGGCCGTGACCTCAAACGACGAACCCGCCGGCTACATGATCACCGGACGTAACGGGGCGGCAGGCTTCGTGCAACGTCTGGCCGTGCACCCCGACTTCGAGGGACGGGGCGTCGCATCATCACTTCTCGTCGATGGTCTCGTGTGGTTGCAGCGACGACGTGTTGATGACGTCCTCGTCAACACGAACTTCGACAACGAACGTGCACTCGATCTGTACCGACGATTCGGATTCGAACCGCTCGAAGACAGCCTGTCGGTGCTGGCACTCGACGATCTCGCCGACAGGACGGCGCGTTGAAACGCGTCGTGGCCGCGGGATGGGCTGCGCTCGCGGTCGCATCGCTGATGTTCACCGCGTCGTCGAGATCGGCGAGTGCCGAAATCCCCGAGGGTGTCGGTGCCCTGGTCTCACAAGATCAGTACGTGGCCGGCATCGAGGGGTCGACCATCGATCTCAGCGTGTTCTTGCAGGGCCCGAGTGCTCTGGGATCCGATGCTCCGACGTCGATCCTCGTCACCGCGCATCGTCCGGTCACCACCCGAGCCGCTGTTCAGGACGCCATCGATGGCGATCTGCCGTCAACGATCGACAGCATGCGCTTTCCCATCGAACAGCGCGATGCGTCGGGTGTCATCGATCTGGTGATTCCGATCGAAATCGGTACTCGCACCCGCGACCGCATGCAGATGTCAGCGGCGGGTCTCTACCCGCTCTCGATCGGTCTCGAAGTCGATGGCAACAGCGTCGATCGGATCGTCACGTTCGTCGAACGACTTCCGGACGGACGAGACGTACCCGCCGTCGAACAGTCGCTACCGGTTGCCGTGGTCGGCTCGGTCGACGGCGACGTCACGCTTCAGCCCGATGCGACCACAACTGTGCGCGCGGCCGATCGCTCGCGTGTCGCCGAATTGACCACCATCATCGAATCCCTGCCGGGAACGCCGCTCACCATCGCGCTGCGACCCGAACTGGTGGAAGGACTCGGTCGCTCGACGCCCGAAGACGCCGAACTCCTCACCCGACTGCAGTTCGCCGACGCACCGTCGTTCCTGTCGATGCCTTATGTCCAAGTCGATCCGGGCTCGATGGCCGACTCACTGACGAACGACATCTTCGTTGGCCAACTTCGCCTCGGGGAAGACGCGTTGGCTGACTCTGTTCCCGAATCACGGTCGAGCAGAACGGCCTGGATCCAAACGCGAGCGCTGTCGGCCACGGGAGCCCAGTTCATCCGTGACCTCGGATTCCGAGCGATTCTCATCACACCGGCCGCGACCGAGGTGGGGGACTTCGGAGGGGTGGCGTTCGCCGATCCCACCCGCAAAGTCGAGGTCGAACTGGCGAGTGGAGGGTTCATCGACGCCATGGTCCCCGACGCTGCCCTCGCCTCGCGCCTCACCGTCGCATCGGATTCCCCACCGAGTGATGCCTACCTCGCGGCCCAGCACGTGCTGGCCGAGATCAAGGTGTTACGACGCGAACTCACCGATGCCGGCGAATCGCTGTCGGGCCGTGCGTTGATCCTCACCACCAACGACGGATCTCTGATGTCGACCGACCTCACCGTCGCCCTGGCCGACACATTGAGTTCATCGAACGAGGTCGAACTCGTGTCGCTCGACGACGCCCTGTCGCGCACGAGCGTCGGACTCGTGGATGGTCGGCCGGCCGCCATTCGGTTGCCGGCGACCGGGCTCGCTGCTTCGTCCTCGCCCGCCGAAGCCCTCTATCTCACTGGCGCGCGCATCGACGCGTTCGCCTCCATGCTTCCCGACGGTGACGAGCGTCCGGACATGTGGCGCCGCATCCTCGACGTCTTGCCCGATCAGCGATTCTCCGATGAGGTTCGCTTCGCCTACGCCGACGTCGTCCGACAACAGACCGACGCGTTGGGAAGCCAAGTCGCGACCCCCGCGTCCACCACCTTCACGCTCGGTGGACGCGACAGCGAAATTCGGCTCAGTCTGCGGAACGATTCCCCGACCGAACTGTCCGTCCGGGTTCGCCTCGCTTCGTCGAAACTTCGTTTTCCCGAGGGCGAACTGGTGGTGAAGTTGGCACCAAGTGCCATCACTTCGGTCGAGATTCCGGTGGAGGCCCGCACCAACGGTCGTTTCCCGGTCACTGTCCAGCTACTGACACCAGAAGGCCAATTGCCACTCACCCAGCCCATCGTGTTCACCGCCCGCGTGAACGCGTTGGCCGGCCTCGGACAGTTGGTCACCGTCATGGCTCTCCTCCTGCTGGCTGTGTGGTGGATCCACCACTTCCGCCGGCGGCATCGCGAGCGACAGAACCTGGTCACCGACACCACGCGACGTCATCCGAGTGGCGACACACCTCGTCAGACCCCCGACGACCCCAACAACTAACCTGCGTCCGTGGCCAACGTCCGGATCATCACCGACAGTTCCTGCGACCTTCCCGACGAGGTCGTGCGCTCCTTGGGCATCGAGGTCGTCCCCCTCTTCATCCGCTTCGGCGATGACGAGTTCGTCGACCGCGAGCAGTTGACCACGGCCGAGTTCTGGGCTCGTTGCTCGGCGTCGTCGGTTCTGCCATCCACCGCGGCGCCCTCGCCCGGACGCTTCGAACAGGCCATCAGAACCGCCGTGTCACAAGGCGCCACCGGGGTCGTCATGATCAATCTCTCCGGTGCCCTGTCGGCCACCCTGCAGAGTGCGGAGATGGCGGCGGCGTCCCTGTCGTCCCTCGTTCCGATCTCGGTCGTCGACAGCCGTTCGGTCTCACTCGGACTGGGAGCCATCGTGGTCGAATGCGCTCGGGCTGCTCGCCAAGGCGCCGAACTTCACGAGGTCGAGGCCCTGGCCCGCGATCTGGTGGGTCGTTGCGAACTCTGGGGCGCCCTCGACACCCTCGAGAATCTCAAGAAGGGTGGCCGTATCGGCGTTGCCCAAGCCATGCTCGGCTCGGTTCTCTCGATCAAACCCATCATCGAGGTGAAGGACGGCGTGGTTCAAGAGGGCGGCAAGCAGCGCACGCGCGGGAAAGCCATCGCCTTCTTGGTCGACAAGGTGCGTCAGGTGAGCGCGTCACCCGGCATCAGCCAATTGTGTGTCCTTCATGCCGACTGCAGTGACGTCGACGCTTTCGTCGCGCAGTTGAAGACCGTTCACTCCGGAGACATTCTCGTCGGAGAAATCGGAGCGGTCATCGGTGCGCACGCCGGTCGTGGAACGATCGGTGTCGCATACTTCCGCAACTGACCAGACGCCATTCCCCGTCCGCTCCACGACGCACAACTAGCGTGTTCGTTCGAGCATGTCCGTGAACGCGTCACAACCTCCTGAACCGAACACGGTCATCGCCGGTCGCTATCGACTCGACGAAGCGTGGGCTCACGGTGGCATGGCTGATGTCTGGAAAGCCACCGACCTCCAGTTGTCACGCACGGTGGCGGTCAAGTTGCTGAAGCCACACCTCGCCGCCGACGGAACCGTGGCCGAGAGGTTTCGACGCGAAGCCATCGCGGCGGCCAGCCTCACGCATCCGAACATCGTGACGGTGTACGACGCCGTGGCCGATCAGGGTCGACAAGCCGTGATCATGGAGTTCATCGACGGCAAGTCACTTCGCGCACTCCTCGACGAGAAGAAGAGACTCACACCGAAGCTCACCGTTCACATCGGGACCGGCATCTGCTCGGCCCTCGATGCCGCCCACGGCAATGGCATCATCCACCGCGACGTGAAGCCCGGCAACGTGCTCGTCACCAAGGATGCGCGTGTGATGCTCACCGACTTCGGCATCGCCAAGGCTCTCGGAACCGGTGACGACCTCACCAGCGAGAACATCATGATGGGGACGGCGAAGTATCTGTCGCCCGAACAGGTGAAGGGTGACGAACTCGACCTGCGTGCCGACCTGTATTCACTCGGTCTCGTTCTCTACGAATGTCTGGCCGGGAAAGTTCCGTTCACCGGCAAGAACGACACCGAGACTGCCCTGGCTCGACTGCAACGCGACCCCACCGACCTCAATCAGATCCGGCCCGATGTGAGTCCGGAATTGGCGCGGGTGATCCATCGCATGCTCGAACGTCGACCCGACAAGCGCTACGCCAGCGGAGCCGAGGCTCGGGCCGCGCTGAAGGCGGCTCTCAATGGCGACGGATCAGCCGCGCGCGGAGTAGCCGGCCATCCAGCCGGAGCCGATCGGACGCCCACACCCGGCAAGATCATTCGGCCATCGGGCCACACACCATCACAACCATCGACACGACCGTCGATTTCACCCACTCCATCGGGCGGAACATTGCGGCCGTGGAAGCCTTCCCCCGTTCTGATCGGTGGTCTCGCGGTCGCGATCATCGCCGTGGGTGCTCTCATCATCCGTGTTGTGACCGGTGGTGACGACACACCGCCGCAGATCGCGGCCACCACCGCTCCGCCGGCACCAACTGGACCGCCAACCATTCTGGGCGTGTCGACGTTCGACCCCGAGGGTGACCGCACCGAGAACGATGGCGCCGCGGCACTGACCACCGACGGCGATGCCGGCACCGCGTGGTCGACCGTCTGCTACAAGTCGTCGACTTTCGGCAGCAAGTCGGGTGTTGGTCTGGTCGTGCAACTCACCGAAGCCAATCTCACCAAGGTCGACGTCGACATCGTGGGCGATGCATGGCGCGCCGAGATGTATGCGTCGAACGCCCTGAGCGACGACATCGACGCGTGGGGGTCAGCGATTGCGTCGGCGACGGCCGGTGACGGCCCCACGTTGGTCGGCGTCATGACCGAACCCATGCAGTACGTGATGGTGTACCTCCGCGAAGTCGGCCGTGACGGATCGTGCAGTCGCGACAACCCCTACCGCGGAGGTATCGCCGAGATTCGCGTCTCACCCGCACCGTGAACGAGCTTCTCGTTCGGCGGGCAATCAATGGAGATCGAGCCGCTCTCGACACGCTGCTTCGTGAGCAGTATCCGCGCATTCTGACCGCCTGCCGGCGATTGCTCGGGCGACATGCCGATGCCGACGATGCCGCTCAGAATGCACTCATCTCCATCGCCCGAAACATCGGTTCGTTCGACCAACGCTCGTCCTTTTCCACGTGGGTGTGGCGGATCGCCACCAACGCGGCCCTCGACGAAATCAGGCGTCGCAGTCGCCGCGACGTTCCGGCTTCCCACCGTCACGACTTCGACCGACCCGACTCGTCGACTTCGGCGGTATCGAATCTCGACGAACGTCAACTCGTGGAAGCCGCCCTGCTTCGGATACCACTCGAGTTCCGGACGGCCGTCGTGCTCCGAGACCTGGCCGATCTTGACTACGACGAGATCGCCGACGTCCTCGACATCCCCATCGGAACGGTGCGCTCGCGCATTTCACGTGGTCGATCCCAATTGGCGAGCCTTCTTCGCGACTCGTCATCGCAGCCGATCGGGAACCAAGACCCGAGTTCCGAACGTCAAACACCCGGAAGTGCCCCATGAGTTCTCTCTCCGACCCTTCGAATCGCGACGAACGTCTGGACGATCTGGCCAGTCGGCTGCTCGACCGCGACATCGAATTCGCCGATGTTCCCGCCGATCTGCGATCGGCGGTGCAGACGCGCGCCGACGAATTCGGAAAGCTGCGATCAACTCTTCTGCTGACCGATGATGTGGATGGCGAGGCATTCGATCGTGCGGTGACTCGTGCAATCGAGTCGCCCACGTCGTCGCGACGGCGCACCGTCGTGCTCGGATTTGCTG
>VERK01000066.1 GCA_018882725.1 Actinomycetota bacterium
CACGAACGCAAGGCCCGCATGGCCGAACTCGCCGCCGGATTCGTCGTGATGCCGGGTGGTTTCGGGACGTTCGACGAGGCGTTCGAAATCCTCACCTGGAACCAGTTGGGTCTCGTCACCAAGCCACTCGTTTACCTCGATGGCACCGGCTTCTACGGACCGTTACTCGCTGCGCTCGATCACGTGGTCGAGTCGGGCTTCGTAGCGCCGCAGTTCAGAAGAATTGCCGCGGTTGCGCGTACGCCTGAGGAAGCGGTGCGTATCGCATCGGGCCCGGCGCCGGACGTTCCGGGCAAGTTGAGTTCGCTCGACGTGACTGCGAAGAGAAGTTCGTTGTGACGCAGCCGGCCGGGGTTCCGTGGCCCACGCGAGAGTGGCCCGAGGGGGATGTGTCGGCGGTGGCCGATCCGGCTCGACTCGTCGCGGCGAGCAACCAATTGTTCGACGAACCGTCGTCTTCCACTCATGGCACATCGCTCGCGCTGGTGGTGGTGCATCGCGGCCGCATCGTGCACGAGCGCTACGGCGTGCAGCCCGACACACCGTTCGGCCCGGGCGGCCCGGTCGACGCCGACACCACTCTCATCTCGTGGAGCATGGCCAAGAGCATCACGCACGCACTGGTCGGATTTCTCGTCGACGAAGGAAAACTCGATCCGTCGGCGCCCGCCGCGGTGGCCGAGTGGACGGGAGACGATCGCCGCCGCATCACGCTCGAGAACATGCTGCACATGCGCGACGGGCTCGATTTCGTGGAGGAGTACGTGGCCGGTGACGACGCGCCGATGCCGCACGTGATCGACATGCTCTTCGGCGTGGGTGCCGACGATGTCGCGTCATTCGCCAAGTCGCGTCCGCTCAAGCACGAACCCGGATCGGTCTGGAACTACTCGTCGGGCACCACGAACATCGTGTCGAACATCATCGCGCAGACGATCGCCGACACGCACGACATCACGTCGTTCGTTCAGCACCGGTTGTTCGCACCGATCGGGATGACGAGCGCGTCCGCGCGCCTCGATGCCGCCGGAACATTCATCGGCTCGTCGTACGTCTATGCCACGGCTCGCGATTTCGCGAAGTTCGGCTATCTCTATCTGCGCAACGGCGAGTGGGACGGGGCGCGGTTGCTCTCGTCCGACTGGGTCGCGAACTCGAAGCGACAGCACGCGACCGATCCGGAGACCGGCCACGGGTACGGATCTCACTGGTGGATCTGGAAATCGATGTCAGGTGTATCGGCCGCGCTCGGATACGAAGGCCAACGCACGATCATCGACCCGCAGCGCGACACCGTGGTGGTTCATCTCGGCAAGTGGGTGCACGACACGCAGCCGTTGCTCGATCGACTGCTCACTGATGTCCTCGAGGCCACGGCCTGATGCGCAACCACCCGGCCCAGTCGGCCGGAACTGCTAGGAAATAGGTATGACGAACGCGGGAGGAACGGGCGTCGGCGAAGGTCGTGCCAAGCGCACGCCCGCCGAACGTGCGGCGTTCCGTCGTCGGGCCGCCGGTCGAACGTTCAAGGTGCTCGCCACCGTCGCCGTCGTCTACTTCATCATCCTCAACATCCCCGGTTTGCGCAATGCGGTCGACCAGTTGGGCGAGGTCAAACCGGGGCTGCTCGTGGTGGGCCTGTTGCTGTCATTTGGCGCGCTGCTCTGTTATTCGGTCATGACTCGGCACGCGTTGGGGCCGGTGGGTGCACATCTGTCGCTGTGGCGGATGTTCCGCATTCAGTTGTCCACGCGTGCGCTGTCGAGTTTGGTGCCGGGCGGAAGCGCCGCTGGCTCGGCGCTCGGCTATCGGTTGCTCACGGTCTCAAACGTTCCTGGGCCCGATGCCGGCTTCGCGCTCGCGACGGCTGGTCTCGCCTCCGCGGTCGTTCTCAACTTCGTGTTGTGGTTCGGTCTGGTGGTGTCGATCCCGTTGCGCGGTGTCAACCCGGTGTACGGAACGGCGGCCATCGCCGGAATCATCCTGATGGGAATCGCGGCGGCGATCATCTTCGGTCTCATCGAGGGTCAGCACCGCTCGGAGAAGCTCTTGCGCGCGATCGCACGCAAGTTGCACATGAACGAGGATCGTGCCGGTGAAGCGGTGCGCCACATTGCCGGTCGCATGCAGGAACTGTCGGAGGATCGACCGTTGCTGCGTCGTCTCGTGATGTGGGCGACGCTGAACTGGCTCATCGACGCGGCTGCGCTGTGGGTGTTCTTGCGCGCTTTCGGAGGCGACCTCCCGATCGATGGTCTCATCGTCGCGTTCGGCTTGGCCAACGTTCTCGCGGCGGTACCGCTCACTCCTGGTGGTCTCGGCGTGGTGGAAGGTGTGTACGTGCCGGTGATCGTGGGCTTCGGTCTGCCGCGCGCCACCGCGGTGGTTGGTGTGGTGTCGTATCGCATCGCGCAGTACTGGCTGCCCATCCTCGTGGGCGGCGGTTCGTATCTCTCGTTACGTGTCGGTCCGTGGTCGATTTCGAAGGATCGCCTCGAGCCGTTGCGCGACGTGGTGGCGTCGGTGGGAAGCTCCGAGGAGAACATCCTCGACTTCTCCGAGCGCTATCCGGCCCGCGAGCGCACGCGGGAGATTCCGATGCCGCCGCAAGAGCCTGAGGTGCACGACCCCACTCGTGAGTGGACGAATGGGGAGCCGCCGGCCGACCAGCGGTAAGTTGCCCTCATGACCGTTCATGAGCGCCCCTTCGGCCGTTGTCTCGAGGATTTCCAGGTGGGCGATGTGTATCGCCACTGGCCCGGCAAGACCATCACCGAGTACGACGATCACCTGTTCTGCATGATCACGATGAACCATCATCCGCTACACACCAACGACTGGTTCGCGTCGAAGAGCGTGCAGGGTCGCAACGTGGTGGTGGGCAACCTCGTGTACTCGCTCGTGCTCGGCATGAGCGTGCCCGATGTGAGTGGTGCGGCCATCGCGAATCTCGAAGTCGAGACGTTGCAGCACAAGTCGCCCACGTTCCACGGCGACACCATCCATGCCGAGACCCGCGTGCTCGACGTGCAGGAGAGCAAGTCGAAGAACGATCGCGGTGTGGTGACCGTCGAGACCAAGGCCTGGAATCAGGACGGCAAGGAAGTGTGTTACTTCCGTCGTCGCGTGATGGTGTGGAAGCGTGAGTTCGCGCCGTCGCGCGAGCGGCCGTACGACACGAACGCCGCATGGGGCGAAGCCTGACCGCTTCTGACGTTCGCGTTCAGCAGGACGCGTTACTGGGCTGGGCCACTCCGCGCTTGCGCGAGTTCGTGTGGCGAAGCACGCGCGACCCGTGGGCCGTACTCGTGAGCGAGGTCATGTTGCAGCAGACCGGCGTCGGGCGTGTGATTCCGAAGTGGGGGGCCTTCATGGAGGCGTTCCCCACGCCGCGTGACTGTGCGCAGTCAGCGTTGGGTGACGTGTTGCGGTTGTGGCAGGGCCTCGGCTATCCGCGTCGTGCTCGCAATTTGCACGCAGCGGCGGGATTGATCGCGCGTGAACACGGGGGAGAGGTTCCCGATTCACTCGATTCGTTGTTGGCGTTACCGGGTGTGGGCGCGTACACCGCGCGGGCCGTGCTGGCATTCGCGTTCGAGTACGACGTGGCGGTAGTCGACACGAACATCGCGCGAGTTCTCGCCCGGCTGCGCGGTGAGAGGCTCACTCCGAAGCGAGCGCAAGTGTCGGCCGACGAATTGCTCGCCGAGGGGACCGCGTGGTTGTGGAACCAGGCGTTCATGGACCTCGGTGCGACGGTGTGTCGACCGGTGCCGTCGTGCGACGAGTGTCCGTGGTTCGAGTTCTGCGCGTGGCGGGGCGAGGGAGACGACCCGGCCGTGGGTTCGGCCGGGGTGAGCGTGCCGCAGGGCCGTTTCGAAGGATCCGATCGTCAAGCGCGTGGGCGTTTGATCAAGGCCTTGGGTGAGGGCAGTGTGCGGGTGAACGACGTTGCGAAGAAGATGGATCGTCCGCGCGACGTGGCCGAGAGATTGGTGAAGGCTCTGGAAGCCGAGGGCCTGGTGGTGTTCGATCGATCGACTCGAACCGTGCGCCTGCCGTGATGCGGGCGGACGGTCAGGCGCGATACACGTAGATGGTGTCGGTGTCGCTGCGCGGCGACGTTCGCGACAAGCACACCACGATCAACTCGCCGTCACTCACTAATCCGGCTCGCTTGGCCGATTGCACGGCCAACTCGATCGCCTCGTCGGTGGAATGCGGACGCGGTGCGAGCACGGGTGTCACGCCGTAGCGCGCCATCAACCGCGTGGCCACCCGACGGTCGGCCGTGGCCGCGATGATCTGCGACGGTGCGCGACACGCGGCCAACAACTCGGCATTGTGCCCGGTGAAGGTGACCGCCAAGATCGTCTTGGTCTTCAAACGGGCCGCCAATGCGGCAGTGGCCGCTGCAACGGCCGCGGAGTCGGGGTGCGTATCGGCGAACGGCGACTTGATGCGATCGACCGAATCGGCCTCGGTGAGAATCGCGGCCATTGCCTTCACCGTCCCGATCGGGTCGTGACCGATCGCTGTTTCGGCCGACAGCATCACGCAGTCGAAGCCGTCGCGCACCGCGTTGGTGACGTCGGAAACCTCGGCCCGGGTGGGGCGCGAACCCGTGATCATCGACTCGAGCATCTCGGTGGCGCACACCGACACGATTCCTGCGCGCAGTGCGGAGAGCGCGATCGTCCGCTGCGCGACGGGAAGACGCGCGAACGGAATTTCCACCCCTAGATCGCCGCGCGCCGCCATCACCGCGTCGGACGCTTCGCAGATTTCGTCGAGCACGGCGAGTGCTTGTGGGCGCTCGATCTTCGACAGAATCCGAACACCGTCGGGCACCATGCGACGCGCCTCGACCACGTCTTCGGCTCGCTGGACGAATGACAGCGCGATCCAGTCGACACCGGCCGCCACCGCGGCCGCAATGTCGGCGCGGTCCTTGGCCGAATACATCTCGACCTTCACGTCGGTGTCGGGAAGGTTCACACCACGGCGGCCCTGAGCCGTTCCGCCTCGAACGACGCGAGCGCGCACCATGTGCGGTGCGACCTCGAGCGCTGACAGTTCGATGCGACCGTCGTTGACGAGAATCCGCTCTCCGGCCTTCACGCCGATCGCGTGCGGATCGAAACCCACGTTGGGGCCGGGGCCGTGCCCGCTCTGCCACAACGTGACTTCGTCACCGGTCGCGTCGATTCCGTCGATGAGGCGCAACTTCGGACCCTGAATGTCGACCAGGATCGACACCGTGTCCGACTGCTCGCGGGCCGATCGAACCGCGGCCTCGACTTCATCGGTGCTCATGTGTGAACAGTTGATACGCACCACCGAGGCACCGGCCGCCACGAGCTCGGCCACGATGTTCTGACTGGCCGGTCCGAGAGTGGCAACGATCTTGGTGCGACGCATCGCCTCAATCATGCCAAGTGGGACGGATCGTGGCCGGTCGGCCAGGTGGACGCCAGGAGACTTTCGGATGAAAACGGTGTAGCGGCACAGTTCAGGTCGTGCAGTTCGTTCCTTAAGGTAGGGAAAGACGTCGAGGAGAAGACATGGAACGTTCTGTCAGGTCTGCACTGGAGTCCCGTCGAGCCGTGGCCACCGTGCTGAGTGCGTTCCTCACCTTCGGTGTCCTGACGTTGGGCGCGGCCCCGTCACGAGCGGCCTCGATCACCGACGGTCTCACACCCGGCGTCCCTTCCATCGTCATGCCCTCTGAGCCTGGGCCGAGTGCGTGGAACCAAGTGGATAACTCAACCGGTCAAGTGGTCGGCGGGATCATTTGTTCGGACGGTTGTCCTCCTCGTGAAGGATTCACCTTCATCTGGAATCCGATCGGTGCTGCCTCGTGGGGGCAGTACTACACCAATGGCTTGTACGTGGCTCAAGGTGGCCAGTACGTCCTTCCCGGCTCGAAGGTGGTGCGCTCGCCTGACGGAACGCCGCTCACGCCCGAACCGGTCGAGACTCCGGCGCCTCCTCCGTCGAGCGGAGGTGTTTCAGGAGTCGATGTCCTTGTCATCCAGTCGAATGGTGCGCGTTGTGTTCTGACTGCACAGGGCTGGTGGTACGGGGATCGCTCGTGCATCGGCAGCGACATCCAGTTCACCGTCTGCTTCGTTTCGTCCGACTCACAGATTTCGTTCACCTCCGCGTCGTGGGGTTTCTCGCTGAAGGGACCGAACGGACAGGTCCTTCTCTCCGACAGCTATCCAGCCACCGGAGTGACCGTCGTGTCGGGTCCGTCGTGCGCGTCCGGAAACATTCAGTCGTGGCATTATCAGCAACTCGAACCCGGTAGCTCGTACACGATTGAGGCGTGGGGCACGAACGCAGGTCAGTCCTACAACAAGACGTTCGCATTCTCCACCGCTTGAGCCGCGATCGTTCCACCGCCGAGTTCCTCGGAGTCATCGCCAACGACATCGGCGACCACTCCGTCACCCACCACCTCGGCCTCCGCGCCTACGACGCCCTCGACGAGCAGCGGTGGCGGCGGCGGTGGCGGCGGCGGTGGCGGCGGCGGTGGTGGTGCTCCCTCGGCCAGTCCGCCGTCGACACAAGAACCTGCCCGTTGCACCACCGACGTGTGTGGCTATGCAGTAGTCGATAGCAACGGAGTTGTCCATGGTGTGATCGTGTGCTCCGACTGGTGCACTGGTCGCCTCATGGAGCAGGAGTACATGGGCTGCCCGCCCGGGTGTCGTCTGATCGTGCAGGGTCAGCAGACCGCCGATGGAAACGTGGCCGGCTGGCACGGACCCGACGTTCGCTACGACGATTCCACGCGCTCGTTCACCCTGCCGGGAGGCGGTTCGATTTCGAGCGGTGCCCGGATGGAAGATGCAGTCTTTCCGCAGCCCCCGGCTTCAGCGGGAGGTGGCTCGAGTTCGCCCACCAGCAGTGCGACCGTTCCTGAGCCCGACGTGATCTCGTCTCCCGATGTCACAACCAGCGCCATGGGCATCATGGGCACGTCTGGCACGCTGTATTCGTCCCTCGAGTCGTACGTGTTGAACGAAAGTGTCGTAGCGATCACGAACTCGAATGTCTCCGTCCAGGTGCCGGCCGTGAACACCGACCTCGACTACGTGATCTTCTTCGACCCAGCCGGATCGCGACCGGCGTATGAAGTCGCTCAAGGCTCGATCGAATCGAGCGGGATTTCGGCGATGTCGACGAACCGGTCGGTGGCCCGTTCCGTCACCGTTCCTCGATCGAAGCTGTCGACCGGTCGCGGCATGCTCGTCGTTGCGCTGAGGACCGATCGCGGTTTCCTCGGCTGGGTGTCGACGACAGTGCAGCCGCCGAAGAAGTACTCGAACTGCAAGGCGTTGCGGAAGGATTACCCGAGCGGAGTCAGCCGTGCGGCCGACGTCGTCGACAAGGGCAAGAAGGCGAACTCGACGAGTCCGCTCCCCGTCGTCAATCCCGACGTGTATGCGAAGAACATTCGCCTCGATGCCGACAAGGACGGCATCGCCTGTGAGGTCTGATCAGGCGCGCTGACGCGTGACAGCCGCAACTATTTCGTCGAGAGCGGCATCGGCGTACGCGCGCATCTCGTCGTCGGTGCGATCCTGGATCGGGTGCGGCGTGAAGACCCGCGCCACATCCGGAAAACCGAGCGACTTCGACTGAACATCGGCCGCCGACACGAACTCGGCCGATGCGACGAACACGGCGGGAACTCCGCGCTTCTCGATGTCCACGATGTCGTGCACACTGCACGACGTGCAACTGCCTCAATCGGCAAGTGCTTCGATCACCACTTGGCACTGAATCGCGATCTCGTGACGAAGATCGACCGGTGCCGGCTTGGTGAACGTGGGCTTCTTGAATCGGCGCACATCGGCGCCCATCTCGGACAGCCGCTGCTCGAGGCGATCGAGAAACACGTCGCCGCGCGGCTTGGAGATGTCGAGTAGTCCGACCACCAGACCATTGAGCGACTCGGGACGACCGACGCGCTCCATCGTCTGCACGCGTCGTTCGTTGGTGGGATCGAGCAGAGTCGTCATGGCGTCACCTCCCGTGTGACTGGCTGGCTGCCAACGTCGCCGTTGGCCCATCCCCCAATGATGGCAGAGAACAGACCGGCCCCGCCGCCCGCATGAACCAGAAGAAGTCCACCGGGCCGGAACTTGGGCAGGGTGGCATCTTTGAGGTGAGCCGGAATGCCCTCGGCGATTCCGTTGGCCCCGCGGATCAGCTCGGACCCCGGTAGTTGCAGTCGCGCGTGGATCTCGTCGAGCACCTTCTCGCGATTCCAGCCGGCTTCAGCGAACACGCGCGAGTGCTCGGGTCCCATCACGAGGATGGCGTCGAACGCGAGCACCAGCTTGGGATTGTGCAGCGTGCGCAGGCACGCGGCGAACGTGTTGCAGAGGCTTTCTGGGTCGCGCGCCTGTTGGTCGACCACGCAGCGCGGACCTTCACCCGGGAACACCGTGATCGCGTCGTGACCCGGAGCCACACCGCGACTCTCCGCCAACGACGTCCACGGTGAACCAACTTCGTCCTCGGCGAAGCAGAACGAGATCTTGCCGGGGTTTCCGTGTGTCGCTCGGTCGACCTCACCGGGTCGGCCACCACCCACGTTGCGAATGATCAACTGAACGGCGCGTCCGATCGTGAGGTTGGCGCGGTTGCCTTGACCGAACACGTTCATCCCACTGTTCATCCCGATCGCGCGCGTGCCCGGACCGTTGCACACGATCACCGGACCAACCGGCATCGTGGTGGCGAGCACACCGTGGATGTTGAACGTGTCGTTGCACACGGCTTCCACACCGGCGATCACCCACGGCAGGTACTCGGGCTTGCAGCCCGCCATCACCGCGTTGATCGCGATCTTCTCGACGGTCACCTCGACGAGATCGGGCGGCACGACCGCCACCACGTCACTCGGGGTACGAGTAGTTCCGGTGAGCATGCGAAGAACACGCTCTTCGGTGGGAGGAACGACCGGCAATCCGTCGGTCCAGCCGCGATCGAACATCGCTTCGAACTCGTCCTCGGCCGCCGCCGTCTCCACGCGCCGCGCCGACAACACCGATCCACCAAAGCGTGCGCGCAGCGCGTCGACCAGGTCGGGATCGACGCTCAGCGATCCGCAGCCGGGACGAAACGCCGGCAGTTCGAGACCGAGATCGTTGCGGCCGGTGAGCGCATGCCATTCGTCGCGCACCCAGCCGAACGTGCGCGCGACCTCGCGTCCGTTCTCCACTTTGATGACGGTCGGCACGGTCTCGATGTCGCTGTGCCAACTCACCGCCAGGTCGGCGTCGTGAATCGCGCCGACTCCCGCCGGAAACGACGGATCGTCTTGCGTGTACACGGTGACCGGAACCGAGCCGGCCTTCAACTGCGAGATCACCGGCACCACCAGTCGACACGTTTCGCACTCGTGCTTCACCACGATTACCAAACCGTCGGGGAGAGTGGGTGTCGACACGATCAGGCCTTCAGGAAGTCGAGGATGATCTGGTTGACCGCGTCGGGTCGTTCGAGATGCAAGAAGTGACCGGCGCCATCGACGATCTCCATGCGCGCGTTGGCGGGCAGTTCGCCGCGAGCGGATTCGGCAACTTCGACGCCCATGCATCCATCGGTGCGACCGTGCAGGTACAGATACGACTGCGGCGGAATCGCGTTGCTCTTCTCCTGCATCGATTGCAGAGCCGGATCGTTGTAACCGGCACCGAGCGTCGCGCGATAGAAGCCAAGAGCCGCTTGCAGGTTGGCCGCGTCACGAAGACTCGGCTTGAGGAGCGCGAGATCTTCACGCGCGTCGTATCCAGGTGACCAGTCGGCCCACAGCATGTCGATGAACGCGAGGTCGTTGGCGCCCACCACCAGATCGGAGAGCGGATGCTGGAAGAAGAACATGTACCAGCTGCGCTTGATCTGCGCGAGGTTGCCGATGAATGCCGCACCGACCGCGTTGCCCGGTGGCACGGCCATCGACACGACCTTGCGCCATGCGTCGGGTTTCTCGCTTGCGGCGATGTGCGTGATGGGTGCGCCCCAGTCGTGTCCGATGATCACCGAATCGGATCCGCCTCCGAGCGCCGCGCGCAGTTCGAGGACATCGAGGGCCGAGGCCGCGGTTTGGAAACGGCCGTCGGTGGGCACGCCGGAAGGTGCGTACCCGCGCAGGAACGGGGCTACCGCCCGGTAACCGGCGTCGGCGAGACGCGGAAGCAGGTGGCGCCAGGTGTGGGCCGAATCGGGGAAGCCGTGCACGCACACGGCGAGCGGGCCGCCGTTGTCGAGGC
>VERK01000067.1 GCA_018882725.1 Actinomycetota bacterium
ACTCTGAGTCCTGTTCAGCGCGATCTCTTCACCACACTCGGCGTGTCGAACGTGAATCTGGTGGCGGCCCCGGGAACGATCGCGTCCACGATGTTGGCCGACCTGTCGAGCTTCGGTGCCATCACGTCCTACCAGGCGTGGGACGTGGCCGAACGTTCGGCCTCGGTGTGGTCGTCGTTGCCGCAGAGCACCGACATCGCGTTGGCCACCAGCCTCAACTTCCCCGATGCGCTGTCGGCCGTGCCGTTCTCCAAGCGTGGAACCGGGGCACCTCTGTTGCTGGTTCCCGGTTCGTGCGTTCCGAGCGTCACGTTCAGCACCATCACCCGGCTGGCGTCGTCGAACGTGACGCTCTTCGGTGGACCGGCTGCGCTGGCCGCTCCGGTCGAAACACTTTCGCTGTGCTGAAATCGGTCACGCGATGCGCGTGATGACCTGGAACATCTGGTGGCAATTCGGCCCGTACGCCGAACGCCAACCGGCCATCAGCCATGTGCTGGCCGTCGAGAATCCCGATGTCGTGCTCCTGCAGGAAGTGTCCCGCGACGACGAGCAGGCTCAGCGGCTCGCTTCCGAGCTCGGGTTTCACGTCGCACTCACCCAGGATCGCTGGCCCATGGCCAACGCGATCCTGTCGCGTTGGCCACTCACGCGCATCGAACAGGTATCGCTGCCCGGACTCGACGGTGCCGAAGGCCCGCGACGACTGCTCACCGCGGTGGCCGCCACGCCTTGGGGCGAGTGGCCGTTCGGCTGCACTCATCTGTCGCATCGCTTCGACGAGTCCGATGTGCGCGCCACCCAGGTCGACGTGATCACCGATCACCTTCGCGAACTGCGTGGAGATCCGGCGCACGATCGTCCCGTGATCATCGGCGGCGACTTCAACGCTGTTCCCGACTCCGACGAGATCAGGCGACTCACGGGCCGAACCGCGGTGCGTCACCGCAATCTCGTCTTGAACGATGTGTGGGAACAATGTGGCGACGGTGCCGGGCACACGTGGAGTGGTGCCAACCCGTATCAAGCCGAAGCCAACTGGCCGAATCGACGAATCGACTACCTGTTCGTCACCTGGCCACGGCCGAAACCGGCCGGTCATCCGACACGAACGTGGTTGGCCGGCGTCGATGCCGTGAACGGAGTGCAGCCGAGCGACCACTATGCGGTCGTGGCTGACTTCGTCGTCTAAGTTGACGCGTCGGTGGCGACGCTGCGATTCAGTTTCGGAACGATGGGCTCGGGCAAGAGCACCCTTGCGTTGCAGATTCATCACAACTTGTCGTCACGTGATCGGCATGGGTTGCTCCTCACCAAGCTCGACCGGGACGGCACTCAGGTCACCAGTCGACTCGGTGTGTCGGCCCCGGCCATCGAGGTCACACCTGACCTCGACCTGTTCTCGTTGGCCCGCGAGCGCATGCCACTCGATTTCGTGGTGTGCGACGAAACTCAGTTCTACACCGTCGATCAATGCGATCAGTTGGCGCGCATCGTCGACGAGTTGGCGGTCGACGTCTACGCGTTCGGTCTCATCACCGACTTCCGAGGGTTGCTGTTCGACGGAACTCGCCGCATGCTCGAGGTGGCCGACGAACGGGTGGAGATGCAGGTCGAGGCGCGTTGCTGGTGCGGCTCGCGAGCCACCCACAACGCGCGTGTGGTCAACGGCGTGGTGGTGTACGAGGGCGAGACGGTCGTGGTGGGCGACACCGAGGATGCGCCATCAGAACCGCTGTTCGGCGACGTGGTGCGATACGAACTCTTGTGCCGCCGGCACTATCTGGCCGGCGACATGCCGACGAAGTGAACTGTCAGCCCCAGGCGCACGGCATGCGCTTGATGCCGTTGATGAACGCACTCTGCAGGTAGGCCGGCTCGCCGGTGATTCGCATGTTGGGCATGCGCCGCCGGATCTCGTCGAACATCACCGCGATTTCGCGACGGGCCAGATTGGCGCCGAGGCAGAAGTGTGGTCCGCCGGCACCGAAACCCACCTGAGCCGGAGTGACCGCGCGCGTCACGTCGAACTTGAACGGGTCCTGGAACACGCGCTCGTCGCGGTTACCCGATGAGTAGAACATCACAACCTTGTCGCCCGCCTTCAGTTTCTGGCCGGCGATCTCGGTGTCTTCGGTCGCGGTGCGACGGAAGTGAATGACCGGAGTCGCATAACGCACGATCTCTTCGACGGCGGTCTTGGTGTGCGCATCGAAGTTGTCGAACCAGATCTTCTTCTGGTCGGGATGGTTGGTGAGAAGGCGCATGCCGTGGCTGATGGCATTGCGCGTGGTCTCGTTACCGGCCACCACGAGGAGGATGAAGAATGAACCGAACTCCTGAGCCGTGAGTCGTTCGCCATCGACGACCGCGTTCATCATCGCCGAGGTGACGTCGTCCTGCGGGTTCTTCACCCGGTCTTCGCCCAGCGCCTGGGCGTACATGAACATCTCGAGAGCCACGGTCATGAGCTCTTGGTACGACCCCACGAACTCGGGGTCGCCCACGCCGAGGATCACGTTGGTCCAGTGGAAGATCTTCTTGTGATCCTCCTCCGGTATACCCATCATGTCGCAGATGATGGCCAAGGGGAGAGGGGCGGCGACTTCTTCTACGAAGTCGCACTCGGCCTTGGGGAAGCGGACCAGCAGGTCGTCGACGAGCTTGGTGGCGCGCACGCGCACCTGCTCCTCCACGCGAGTGATCTCTTTGGGCGTGAAGCCGCGCGACACGATGTTGCGGAGACGGAAGTGCTTGGGGTCGTCCATGTTGATCATGGATCCGAAGAACTCGTTCATCTCTTGGGGGAGATCGCCGATGTTCGAGCCCTTGCCGCTGCAGAAGAGTTGCGGATTGCGGCTGATGTGCCAGATGTCGTCATGACGCGTGATGGCGCGGTAGCCCGGGCCAGGCGGGAACGGCGCATCTTCGATCAAGCGCTCTTCGAAGAACGCGAATGGAGCCTCGTCGCGCAAGGTCTTGAACGCGCCGTCGCGATACGCACGGTCCTTCAACCAGAACTCCTGGTCGGAGAGATCGATCTCGTCGAGGGGGACGCGGGGGAGTTCGTGCACGCTCATGCACGAGACGGTAGTGGGGTGGGTGACGGTGAGCCGATCTGTAAGCGGGATTCTGTCGTCTCGGTTTCCCGAGACGGGTGACCATCCATCTGTGCGGTCTACCCGAGGAGTACTCCGGTTTCCCGAAGCGGACGAGCCGCCCATCTCCTCTGCTTGACCTTGCTCCGAGTGGGGTTTACCGATCCGGTCGAGTCGCCTCGGCCGCTGGTGCGCTCTTACCGCACCGTTTCACCCTTACCTGATCCGGTTGCCCGGCCATCGGCGGTCTGTTCTCTGTTGCACTGTCCGTGAGATCGCTCCCACCTGGCTCGCGCCAGCACTCTGCTCTGTGGAGTCCCGACTTTCCTCGATCTTGCGATCGCGGTCACCCGATCGACTCACCGTCGAGAGTCAGTGTACGAGTGCGTGTGTCACTCGCCGTCGAGATATTCGTACACCATCGAATTGAGACTGGGAGTCTCGAGATTCACCGTGGTGCGCGAATCCGCTGGTCCGAGCGTGACTTGCACGGGTGCGAGCGTTCCGAACGCGCTCGGAACCGCGTAGAAGAGTGACGCGTCTCCCTCTTCGCGCCATTTCGCGTCGACGGCCAGGCCGTGAGACGACACGAGACGCGAGGGGTTGAGAACCGAGCCGAGTGTCGCGGCGTGGCGAGCCTCCTGCGCACCGATGCCCATGGCGGCGCCGCGCAGTTCTTTCTCGCGCAACATCGGCACGTAGAACTGATAGGTGGCACCGGCGAGTGTCTCGAGTGCGTACGCGAGGGCGAGAACGTCGCCGGCCGGATCGTCGGACTCCGCGATCAGACCGAGTGCGGGCTCGACGTAGATCGATTGCAGGCGCGGGTTCGGATCGTTGAACGCCTTACCGCCGGCCGCTTCGGTGAGCGAGGCCGTGGCGGCCGCGTGTTCCTTGTGGTCGGCCTGGAAGCGCGCGGCGAGTTTGGCCGCGTCCCCTGACAGATAGCCGGCGTCCTTGGCTGCCTCGTACACGAAGATCGCGTTGTACTCGAGGGATGTCGCGGTGCGGAGAAGGGTCACGTCGGTGACCTCGGCCGTGGGCAACGTGGCCGGGTCGGGAGCGAGACCAACGCGGGCGATACCCGACTTGGATCCGCCACCACACGCGGAGATGAGCGCACCGAGCGACACCGTGGCGCCACTCGCGAGCAGGAAACGACGGCGGGAGAGGTTCTGCATGTCCATCGTCAGGCCTCCGGGGTCAGCGCGACGATGTCGGCGGGGGTAGTGAGGAAAGCGTCAGCATCGGAGACCGGTGAGAGTCCGGCGATGACCGCGAGGGCGGCAGCGTGGCGAGCTTCGGCGCTCACGATCGACGCCACGAGAGCAGAGCCCTCGGTGCCATCGAGTGCCGACAAAAGCGACAGGTGGGTGGCCACCATGGTGTTCTCGAGTTCCCAGGCCGATGTGGCGAACGAGTCGTCGTTCAAGAACGCATTGCGACTGGCGACGAAGAGCGAATCGAGGCGGGCCTGCGGAGCGCTGCGACCGATGAGGGCCGAGATGGCCTGGCTCGCGGCGTCATGATGCGCCGCGATGCAGGCGACGCTGGCGGTGTGCTCGCCACCCACGCCGTTGTCGGCGGCGGCGGCGAACAGGTCGCGTGCCGCCAGTTCGGCCTGCTGGGCGAAGGCCAGCAACTCGATGTCGGCCGGGGTGGGCCGACGCGGGGGCATTGTCGTCACTGCGGTTCCTTTCGGGAGGTCCAAAGAACGGGCTTCAGCCTAGAAGTCGAGGGCCGAGAGGGCAGGTATCCAACCGGTCGAACGGGTCACAGCCTCGGCCCAACGAGCCCGAATCTCACTGCGCTCGACCCCGGGGTCGGGTTCGATCACGGCTTGCGGGCGCCAGGCAGCTGCCACGTCGTCGAGTCCGGCCCACGTGCCCACGGCCAGTCCGGCGAGAAAAGCGGCCCCGAGCGTGGTGGCTTCGGTGACCGGCGAAACCGCCACGGGACGGCCGATCGCCGTGGCCAAGGCGGCCACGAACGTGGGGTTACGGCTCATTCCGCCGTCGATGCGCAACTCGTCGACCTCGAGTGCGGGGTGATCGGCCAACGCGGCGTCGAGCAGATCGGCCCCGCGATGAGCGACCCCTTCCAATACCGCGCGGACCACATGAGCGCGGGTCGATCCGCGCGTGAGCCCGAGTAGTGCTCCGCGGGCGCCGTAGTCCCACTGGGGTGTGGCCATGCCGAGCAGAGCCGGCACGAAGTACACGTCGTCACTCGACGCGACCGAACTGGCGATCGCATGACTTTCTTCGGCCGAACCGATGAGGCCCATGTCGTCGCGCAACCACTCCACACAACTGCCGGCCGACAACATGATCGATTCGGCTCCCCACGACAACGAGTCACCGATGCTCCAGGCCACGATCGGGAAGGTTCCGTGCGCGGTGCGCTCAGGTGACTCCGGAGCGTGATCGCCCGTCAACAAGTCGAGCATCCCACCGGTTCCGAAGGTGCACTTGGCCATACCGGGCCGCACACACGATTGACCCATCAGCGAACCCTGCTGATCGCCGACGAGGGAGGTGATCATCGGTGCGCCGGGCAGCGCATGAGCGCGGCCGATCTCGCCCGAGGTCGACACGATCGTCGGCAACATCTCCGGGTCGATTCCCATCGCGGACATGGCCCGAGCGTTCCAGTGCGGTGCGCCGTCGTGCATCGTGGTCAATCCGGTCACGGCGGCGTTCGAATGATCGGTGACGTGCAGGCACGATTCGCCCGACAGCGTCCAGGCGACCCACGAGTCGACGGTTCCGATGCACAACTCCGATCGATCACGACCGGCCGCGTAGGTCTCGAGCAACCACTTTGCCTTGGTGGCGGACTGATTCGGTGCGAGCGCGAGCCCGTGTTCGGCCTTGGCCACCATGCAGTCGCCGACGGTGCGCAGGTCCTGCCACCCGAGGGCCGGACCGAGCGGACGTCCGCTCGAGCGTTCCCACAGGATCGTGGATGCACGTTGATTGGTGATGCCGACCGCCTGCACCGGACCCGCATCTTCGAGTGCAGCCCGGGCAACTTCGAGAACCAAGTCGGCCATGCGCACGGCGTCGAACTCCACCAAGCCGGCGAAGGGGGTGTCGGGGGCGAACGCGCGGTAGTGCAGCGCGTCGATCGTGGCGTCAGGTCGTACGACGGCGGCGCGTAGTCCGCTCGTACCGACGTCGATCACGAGAATCGACACGTCAGGCTCCTGCTCGTCGCGTCATCGATCCGGCCAGGCCGCCGAGGACTCCCATCACCACGGCCACTGTCAGGTTGAACAGAACTCCGCTCCAACGAACGTCACCACCGCGTGCGAGTTTCACGATCACCAACACAGTCTGCGGCACGATGTAGGCCACCGACGCCGTGACGATGCCGTGCGACAGAGGAGTTCCTTTGGTCTGGTGGCGCGCCGCGACACCGGCACCGAGGAAGAAACCCACTGCCGCGCCGAACGAGAGCAACACCGCGATGGTTGCGCGACCACCCTGCGGATCGCCATCACCGGCGACGAGTCGAGCCGCGACCGAGAGAGGCACCGCGAACGTGAGTGACACCGATGCTCCGGCGCGGAGCGCTCGTCGATCCCAACGTGATTCACTCATCACCGGTTGCCGTTTCGAATCGATCGGGAAGGCCCATCTTCCCGGGGTTGAGAATGCCGTGCGGGTCGAGGGCGTTCTTGATCGCACTCACGACATCGAGAGCCTGTCCCAACGCCTCGGCGACGAATCGGGCTCGGTTGAGGCCGACACCGTGATGATGGCTGAGGTTGCCGCCCGCGCTCAGGATCGCGCGAGACCCGGCTTCCCAGAGTGCGTTGTAGGTGCGCTCGAACTCGTCGGGCGGGGGACTGGCTGCGAACGTGAAGTACAGACACGCACCATCGGTGTAACTGTGCGAGAGATGACACGTGGCCGAGCGCGCATGCTCGACAGAGAGGAGAGCCGACGTGGCCGCGTCGAAGATGGCCGGCAGTCGGGACCACGCGCCGGTGATCTCCATCGTGTCGACGACGAAGCCCTTGCGAGTGAGCGCCTGGAGAGCGCTGGTGTCGTTGCGGTGGTGCATCCACTTCTCGACCGCTTCGACGTCGCGAGGCGAGCAGCCGGTCGTGGCCAGACACTCTTCATCGACCACCGACATGGTGGCCGACACCGAGGCGACGTCACCTTCGTCGAGTACGAGCAGAACGCACACGTCTCCGTCGCCGCCTTGACCACGCTTGCTCTCGGGGCCGTCGTACAGGCGGAGCACGGCAGGAGTCGCGCCGCGTTGCATGATGCGCCGACATGCGTCGAGTCCGGACGTGAAGTTGCCGAATCCGTACACCGCGCGTCGTTCGCACACTGCGGCGGGATGTAACCGCAACCAGGCGCGGGTGATGATGCCGAGCGTGCCTTCGCTGCCGACGAACACCTGGTTCAAATCGGGTCCGGCGGCAGCGCGCGGTGCACCTCCGGTGCGAATCACGCGACCGTCGGCGAGCACTACTTCGAGGCCGACGACCATGTCTTCGATCTTTCCGTAGCGCGTCGAGTACTGACCGGCGCCTCGGCACGCCAACCAGCCGCCCACAGTGGAGATGTCGAAACTCTGCGGGTAGTGGCCGAGTGTCAGTCCGAGCGGGGCGAGGTGGGCTTCGAGGTCGGGTCCGAACGTGCCGGGAAGAACCTCGGCCACGAGTGAGATGTCGTCGACCGAAACGACACCGTGCATCGTCGACAGATCGAGGAGCACACCACCGTGCAGCGGAATGGACGCTCCGCACACGCCGCTGCGTCCGCCGGCAGCAGTGACGGGGATGCGCTCGGCGTGACAGATCGCGAGGATGGCGCTCACCTGCTCGGTCGTCGTCGGGCGGCACAGCACGGCGGCTGACTGCGGAACGAAACCGTCGAGGGCCCACCGCATGGCCAGCGGCCACCAGTCGCGGCTCGCCTCGGCGATCGCTTCGGAATCAGCGGTCGTCGTGAGCGTGGGTGCGATCGCGGCCAAACGGTCGGCCACATCGGCCGACACTGCGACCGCCCTCGACGACAGTCGCGGTGTGCGCGGCGCCACCAGTTCGATCGGAGAAGTGGGTTCACGCATACGACTCGACCTCCCGGCGACAGATGCGATCGAAGGTTTCGACTTCGAGGTCGACACGCGCAGCGTTCCAACCGAGCAATGGGGCGATCAGTTCGGCGGTCGAACGGGCCGCGCGTCGCGCGCCTTCGCGATCGAACAAGAGGGCTCGTGTGCGTCGCGACAACACGTCGTCGAGAGTGGTGGCCATCTCGTGCTCGACTGCGTACACGGCTTCGGCCCGGGTGTACGGCAAACCGTCGACGAGGGGGAGACCCAGCGACGAATCGGCCGCCACGAGAGCGGCGAGTTCCCGATCGCGCTGGCGACCGCTGATTGCTAGTCGCTTGGTCCGACACTTGTCGTTGCGTCCGAGCCGCTCGACCACGAGGTCGACGGTCTCCTCGGCCATGTGTCGATAGGTGGTCAACTTCCCACCGTTCACCGTGATCACACCGTTCGCCCCTTCTTTCACGAGATGGCGTCGTGACAGATCGGCCGTGCGGCCGTCCGCATCACCTGTGACGAGCGGGCGAAGTCCGGCCCAGGTTCCGGTGATGTCGGATTCCGACAACCCGGAAGTGACCGATGCGTTGAGCGCGCGCAACACGTACTCGATGTCGGCCCGGGTGCACTGCGGGTCGTCGAGCGGACCGTCGTAGTCGGTGTCGGTGGTGCCGACGTACGTGTGCGTGAACGTTCCGTCGGGACGCGGACCCCACGGCACAACGAAGAGGCTCCGCTTGTCCTTGGGAACCGGAATCACCACGGCGATGGTGTTGCGCACCTTGTCCCACGGAACCGTGACGTGAATTCCCTTGGCCGGACGCGTCGGGACTTCGGTGTTCCACACACCAGTTGCGTCCACGATCACCCGCGCACGCACCGGAACGTTGCGATCGTCGACGGTGACCGAACCGTTTGCGTAGGTGCAACGATTCACGACCACGGCGCCATGGTCGGCAGCGGTTCGCGCCAGGCTGATGCAGAGACGGGCATCGTCGGCCTGCGCGTCGTAGTACACGTACGCCGAAGCGAGTCGTTCGGTCGGCATCGTCGGCATGTAGGTGGCAGCGCGCTTCTTGCGTAGTCGTCGGTGCAGCCGTCCGATGCGAACTCCGCCAGTGGCGTCGTACATCCAGAGCGCTGAGCCGAGAGCACGCGCGATCTTCTTCGACACGACTCCGTCCTTGGTGAGGATCGGGATCATGAAGGGGAGGACCGACACGAGGTGTGGAGCGTTGCGAATGAGGCGTTGCCGTTCGTACAAGGCCTCGTACACGAGGCGCACGTCGCCCTGTTGCAGGTAGCGCAAGCCGCCATGGATGAGTTTCGAGCTCTTCGACGATGTTCCACTGGCGAAATCGCCCTTCTCCACCAGCGCGGTGCGCAGACCGCGCCGGGCCGCGTCGACTGCGACTCCGAGACCGGTGACGCCACCGCCCACCACGAGGAGGTCGAACTCGCCGTGTTCGAGGGCGGCCACCATGGCGGAGCGTTCGAACGGGTGACCCACACCGCCACCGTAGTGGGTGCTCTGAGCAGGCCTTTTACGAGACACTTTTCACAGTCTGCGAATCTGCACACTTTGAAGATTGGCAACGAGCGCGCGTACCTTGTCGGCATGCGTTCACCGGCCGAACTGACCGAAGCCTTCCGGGCCCACGGCCTGAAGATCACGCCCCAGCGCCAGTTGCTCTTCCGCTTGATGCACGGCAACGAATGCCATCCCACCGCCGAAGCGCTCTTCCAGACGGCCAGTGAGCAGATGCCGGGCATCTCGCTGCGCACCGTGTATCAGACCCTCAACGATCTGGCGACGATGGGCGAGTTGCGTTCGCTCGATCTCGGCACCGGCGCGGTGCGATTCGATCCGAACACCGACGATCACCACCACGTGGTCTGCGATCACTGCAATGAGATCCGCGACGTCTACGTCTCGGGCTCCGACGCTCTGTCCATTTCTGGTCTCGACGGGTTCGCGGTGTCCAACACATCGATCCTGTTCAACGGTCTCTGCCCGCGGTGCACCGCGGTCAGCGAGTAATACCCATCCAACCCCACCAACTGCACAAG